>JALRFG010000152.1:4593-4828 GCA_023253795.1 Methylocystis sp. | reverse complement strand
CGACATCTTCGGCGACGAGTTGTTTCACGACGACGCGCGGCTCGTGCAGCAGCACATAGCCCAGCCCGACGCCGTCGACGACCGCCGAACCTTTCAGCGAAGTCGAGCGTGTGAGCGCCAGATCGCGAGGGTCCTCGATCGCCTGCAACTCACCCGAGGCGATCAGTTCGGCGAGCAACATCGCCGTTGTCTGAAGCGCCTCAATTTCCTCTTCGGAATAGACGCGTCGGACACG
>JALRFG010000152.1:0-4583 GCA_023253795.1 Methylocystis sp. | reverse complement strand
CTCGCCCACGAAGGCGCCAAGCTCCGTCATCTCGGCCACGACCATCGCCACGACCTCGAGCGCATAGACCTCGTCGTCGGAGAAGGCGCGCGCCTGCTTCGACTGCACCACGAGGACGCCCAGCTTTTCGCCAAGCCGCTGGATCGGCACGCCGAGGAAGGAGTGATAGGCTTCTTCGCCCGTCTCCGGCTTGTAGGAGAAGGACGGATGCTCCTGCGCCTCGGAGAGCGCGAGCGGCTCGGCGCTTTTGGCGATCAGGCCGACAAGGCCCTCGCCGGTGTGCATCGTCGTCTGATGCACCGCCTCGCGATTAAGACCTTCTGTGGCGTAGAGTTCGAGGCGCTGGTCGCCGCGCAGCACGTAAACCGAGCAGACTTCCGCGACCATATTGGCCGCGATCTGGATGACGATCTTGTCGAGACGCGCCTGTGCGCTGACCGGCTCCGCGCTGATTTCGCGTAGCCGGCGTAGCAGCAGGCGAGGTCCGCCAAGTGCGCTCCGCATCCGTCCCGTTCCTGTCCCGTTCCCGTTTCCGCTCCTGTGTCGCGGCCGGTGGCGGAACCGTCGCGAAAACAGGCTGGCCCGACGTATTCCCGGAGCCGCCTTTTAAAATTGAGCGCTGGAAAATTACGCCAAAAAATTAACCAAAACCAAAGAATCAACGACCCGCAGCCAAGCCCAAGCTCAAGACGGCGTTTCGCTGCGCCTTCCCGGCACGGAGGCGTCTGCACAAGCCTATATTGGCCCGCCATGACCCGCGCAAGCCTCCACAGGGCTGCAAGCAAGCTTCGGGCCGGCCTTCGCCGGACCGCCGTCACGGGGTGCGCCAGCTTGCGAATTGGGGCCGAAAGCTCTAGTGAGTAAAGGGTTACGCCCGGCGCTCTCGATGTCAGCCGGCCAAAAAAAGGACGCGAAACTGCGGTCAGGAAAGCGACCACAGCATCAGGGGCCCGGCGTCGCGCCGTTTATTTGTCGTCTTTTTGGATCGACTTTGGTGCGGATCATTATCGAGAAGTGAATGTGCGTTTCCAGAATTTACTGATCGCTCTGATTTTGCTTCTCGTTTCGGCGGTCAGCGCCACGGCGATGGACTCGGTGCGCGTGCCTCAGGGCGCGCGGGCGATCGATCTGACCCACGCCGTGGAGCAACACTCCTCGCAAGGCGACCGCCTCCAGGTCTCGACCGCGCCCGGCGCCGACGGCATCGTTCGCCGCATCGAAGTCGGCGCCCGCGAAACCGGCAGCCGCCCTAACTGGATCGTTTTCGCCCTCACCAACGACACCGACGAGCAGATCGAACGTCTGCTGGTCGCCCCGCATTTCCGCTTGCAGAGCTCAGGCGTGATCTGGCCGGATCTCGGCGCAACGCGCATCTCGGCGATCACCGCCAGCCAGGGCTTCCCGCCCGAGGCCGAAGAAAGCGCCGACGCCGACGTTTTCCGCCTCACCCTCGATCCCGGCACGACCGTCACCTATGTCGCCGAATTGCGCGCGCCCAACCTGCCGCAGCTCTATCTCTGGGAGCCGGACGCCTACAAGGACAAGGTGACGAGCCTGACGCTGTATCGCGGCATCGTCATCGGCATCGCCGGCCTGCTGGCGCTGTTTCTGACCATCGTCTTTGTGGTCAAGGGCGCGATCATCTTCCCGGCGGCGGCGGCGCTCGCCTGGGCGGTGCTCGCCTATGTCTGCGTGGACTTCGGTTTCTGGGACAAGATTTTCGGCGTCGACGTCAACGCCGACCGCATCTGGCGCGCCGGCTCGGAAACCGTGCTGTCGGCGACGCTGGTCGTCTTCCTTTTCGCCTATCTCAATCTGAATCGCTGGCACATGCGCGCCTGGCATATCGCGGCGCTGTGGCTGTTCATCCTTGTCGATCTGGTCGGCCTGTCGATGTTCGACGCGCCGGTGGCGGCCGGCGTAGCGCGTATCTCCCTTGCGATTATCTCGGTCGTCGGCCTGACGCTGATCCTTTATCTCGCCTCGCATGGGTTCGACCGCGCGATCATGCTGATCCCAACATGGTTCCTGCTGGTGCTCTGGGTGGCCACCGCCGGGCTGGCGGTGACGGGCTATATCAGCAACGATCTGGTGTCGCCGGCGCTGGTTGGCGGTCTGGTGCTGATTGTGATGCTGATCGGCTTCACCGTGATGCAAAACGCCTTCGCCACAGGCGGATTCTCACATGGCGCGATCGGCGATGTTGAGCGCAAGGCGCTCGCTATGACCGGCGCCAATGAAATCGTCTTCGACTGGGACGTGCCGTCGGACCACATCTATGTCAGCCCTGAAGTCGAAGCGGCGCTTGGGCTGGATCGCGGCGGCCTTGAAGGCGCCGCCTCCTCATGGCTAGACCTGCTGCACCCGATGGAGCAGGATCGTTACCGCGCCTGTCTCGACACGCTGCTGGAGCAGCGTCGCGGACGCATCAATCAGGAATTCCGCCTGCGTGGCGCCGATGGTCATTATCTCTGCTACCGCCTGCGCGCCCGCCCGGTAGTCGGCCCCGATGGCGAGGTTGTGCGCGTCGTCGGCACGCTGACCGACGTCACCGATGACCGCAACGCGCAGGAGCGCATGCTGCATGACGCGGTGCGCGACAATCTCACCGGCCTGCCCAATCGCGAACTTCTGTTCGACCGTCTGGAGGCGGCGCTGGTTTTCGCGCGCATGGATCAGGGCGTGCGGCCGACGGTGCTCGTCATCGATATCGATCGCTTCAAACAGATCAACGAGCAGATCGGCGTCCCCATGGGCGACAGCATTCTGCTCACCATCGCGCATCGCCTGAACCGCATTCTGCAGCCGCAGGACACGCTGGCGCGCCTGCGCGGCGACGTCTTCGCGATCATTCTGGTCTCGGAAACGCATCCCGATCACGTCATCGCGATTGCGGATTCGGTGCGGCGCGCCCTGTCGACGCCGGTGCGCTTCTCCGATCGCGACATTGCGCTCTTCGCCTCCATCGGCGTTGCGCTCTACGATCAGCAAATTCATCCCGGCGCCGAGGAAATGCTCGACGACGCGGAGATCGCCGTGCGCCACGCCAAACGCGGCGGCGGCAATCGCATTGAAGTGTTCCGTCCGGCGATGCGCGCCCAGCGCGCCGATCGCACGACGATGGAGACGGATCTGCGCCGCGCGCTGGAGCGCAGCGAGATGAAGGTTTTCTTCCAGCCGATCGTTCGGCTGGAGGATCGCACCATCGCCGGCTTCGAAGCGCGCCTGCGCTGGGATCATCCGCGGCTTGGTCGTCTTGAGCCGTCACAGTTCATGCCGTTGGCCGAAGAAACCGGTCTCGTCGTCGATCTTGGTCTGATGGCGCTGGAACGCACGGCGCGTGAACTCTCCGCCTGGCAGCGCGCGCTCGCTGTCGATCCGCCGATCTTCGCGACTGTCGGCGTTTCGTCCCGTCAGTTGCTGCGTCACGACCTTCTGCGCGACGTGAAAAGCGTGATGATGCGCAACACTGTGCTGCCCGGCAGTCTCAAGCTCGCCATGACCGAAGGTCTGGTGATGGAGAATCCGGAATTTGCGGCACAGATGCTGGAGCGGCTCAAGGAACTGGGCGCGGGTCTGGTGCTGGACGAATTCGGCGTCGGCTATTCCTCGCTGGCCTTCCTGCAGCGCTTCCCCTTCGATAGCGTCAAGATCAACCGCACGCTGGTCAAGCAGAACGACAATCCTTCCCGGCCGGTCATTCTGCGCTCGGTGATCACGCTCGCCAGAGATCTCGGCATGGATGTCGTCGCCGAAGGCGCCGAAACAGAATCCGACGCCATCGAACTCTATCAGCTCGGTTGTGGCTTCGCCGAAGGCTCGGCCTTTGGCCGACCGATCAGTTCACCGGAAGCCCGCCGCCTTGTCGGGGCTACGCCGGAAGCGGCGTAAGACGTCGTGAAGACGCCGCCGGTCGAAAAACTGACGCCGCTTGAGGCGCGCGCCGAACATGCGCGGCTCGGCGAAGAGATCGAACAACACGATCGTCATTATTATCACCAGGACGCGCCGGTTATTCCCGACGCCGAATATGATGCGCTGCGCCTGCGCTATGAAGCGCTCGAAAAAGCCTTTCCCGAACTCGTCACCGCACAATCGCTAACCAAAAAAGTTGGCGCCAGACCCTCCGAGAAATTCGCCAAGGTCAACCATGTCGTGCCGATGCTGTCGCTCGGCAATGTTTTCTCCGACGATGACGTGTTTGAATTCGTCGCACGCGTGCGGCGGTTTCTCGGGCTGGCGGAGGATGCGCCGGTCCGCTTCACCGCCGAACCTAAAATCGACGGCCTCTCCTGTTCGTTGCGCTATGAACAGGGAAAGCTCGTGCAGGCCGCAACGCGCGGCGACGGCTATGAGGGCGAGGACGTCACCGCCAACATCCGAACGCTGCGCGACATTCCGCAGCGCCTCGCCGGCGATCCGCCACCGGTGCTGGAAGCGCGCGGCGAAGTCTATATGACGCACGCCGATTTTACGGCGCTGAACGAACGGCAGGTGGCGGCGGGCAAGCCGCTCTTCGCCAATCCCCGCAATGCGGCGGCGGGTTCGCTGCGTCAGCTCGACTCTAAAATTACCGCCGAACG
>JALRFG010000151.1 GCA_023253795.1 Methylocystis sp. | reverse complement strand
GAGGGGCGATGTGCTGTAGCGCACATTCGGTCCTCTCGCAGGCCTCTAGCCTTCAACCATCGAAGAACGCCAGACAGGGAGGCGACAATGCAGAACGAGAGTGACGTCGACAACATGGGCGTTAATGCAATCTGCGTCACGGTTGGCGCCATCTGCTGGGGGCTTCTGATTGTTGGCCCGCTGGGTCTCACCACTATCGGCTAGCCGAAGAGGGCGGGAGGCGAGATCCGACGAAAGATCGGGGCGATTATTCCCCGACCGCTTTCCCGGCCAGCGAAAGCGCGCTAGATCAAGCGCATGTCAAACCGTCCCGCCTATATGATTTCAACCGCCATTCCCTATGCGAATGGCGCTCCCCACATCGGTCACGCCTATGAGCGGATCGCCACCGACGCTTTCGCCCGCTGGAAGCGGCTCGATGGCCATGATGTCTTGTTCATCACCGGCATGGACGAGCATGGGCAGAAAATGCAGCGCACGGCGGAGAAGGAAGGGATCACGCCGCAGGCGCTCGCCGACCGCACCGCTGCGCAATTCGCCCGCATGGGCGAGGCGCTGAACGCTCGTGCCGACGACATTGTGCGCACCACCCAGGAGCGTCACAAAGAGACCGTGATGGAAATCTGGAAACGGATGGCGGCGCGCGGCGACCTTTATCTCTCCAAATATTCCGGCTGGTATTCGGTTCGCGACGAAGCCTATTACGACGAGAGCGAACTCACCGAGCGCGAGGGCAAGAAATTCGCCCCGACCGGAACGCCGGTCGAGTGGGTGGAGGAGGAAAGCTGGTTCTTCCGCCTTTCCGCCTATGCCGACAAGCTGCTCGACTATTATGAAAAACACCCGGATTTCATCACCCCGGCGCATTACCGCAACGAGATCGTCGCTTTCGTGAAGCGCGGTCTCTCCGACCTGTCAGTGTCGCGCACGACCTTCGACTGGGGCATTCCGATCCCCGCCAATCCGGAGACGACCGCAAATCACGTGATGTATGTGTGGGTCGACGCGCTCACCAATTACATCACCGCCACCGGCTGGCTGACCGATCCGGATGGCGAGCGGGCGCGCTTCTGGCCGGCCGATGCGCATGTCATCGGCAAGGACATCACCCGTTTCCACGCCATTTACTGGCCGGCCTTTCTGATGTCGGCCGGCGCGCCGCTGCCCCGGCAGATCGTCGTTCACGGCTTTCTGTTCTCGCGCGGCGAGAAAATGTCGAAGTCGCTCGGCAATGTCGTCGATCCGATTGGCCTCGCCGAGCGTTATGGCGTCGACCCGCTGCGCTATTTCTTTTTGCGCGAAATCCCCTTTGGGCAGGACGGCAATTATTCGCATGAGGCGATCGTGACCCGTCTCAACGCCGATCTCGCCAATGACCTCGGCAATCTGGCGCAGCGTTCGCTGTCGATGATCGGCAAGAACTGCGGCGGCGCCGTGCCGAAACAGGGTGCGCTGCTCGACGCTGACCGCGAAATTCTTGATCTGGCGCGCGGCGCGCTGACGGCGGCCCGAACGGCGATGCAGGAATATGCGCCGCATCAGGCGCTGGCCGAAATCTTCCGCGTCGTCGCCGAGGCGAACCGCTATTTCGCCGGTGAAGAGCCCTGGGCGAAGAAGAAGACTGATCCGGCGCGGATGGAGGCGGTGCTATACGTCACCGCCGAAACCATCCGGCGTCTGGCGATCCCGTTACAGCCCTTCATTCCCGAAGCGGCGGGCAAGCTGCTCGATCTTCTTGGCGTCGGGCCCGACGAACGCGATTTCGCCCATGCCGGCGAAGCCAATGCTCTGCAACCGGGAGCGCCGCTGCCGCCGCCGGCGCCGGTGTTCCCGCGTTATGTGGAAGAGGAGCTTTCGGCGAACTAGGCTCCCGATGTGCGCAAGAGACAAGCGTGATGACCATGAAGCCTCGATGCCCCGTCGCCCTGCTGGCTCTTATGCTCGCGGCGTTGGTTCCAACCAACGCCAGCGCAGAGCCGGCCAAAGCCGTGACGTCGTCGGTCGCCTACAAGGACGGCCTCTGGGTCATCGCGGCGCGCTGTCATAGCTTTCTGTGTCCGGTGAAGCAGAAGCAACTCATCGCTCATGTTCACGGCGGACGGGTTGAGCGGCTGGAAGGATTGCCGGGTACGGCCACGGGGCAGGTGGGGCCGGGCGGCATGGTGACCATCACCGTCAACGCCTTTGGTATCGTCGGCCATGTTCAGGGACGGGTCGATAGCGGCGGCGGCGCCGGGATCTGGTCCTCAAACAGCATCATCTGTTCGCGCGGCGACTGGCTTGCTTTCCCGCCGGCGCAGTAAGGAAAATTTTCGATGTTGATCGACACGCACTGCCATCTCGATTTTCCGGATTTTGCGCCGGAGCAGGCGGAGATCGTCGCCCGCGCCGAGGCCCGCGGCGTCGGCCGCATGATTACAATTTCGACGCACCTATCGCGAATTAATCGAGTTAAGTCTGTGTCAGAAGCATATGAAAATGTTTATTTTACAGTTGGAACTCATCCTCATCATTCACATGAAGAGAATGAGCCAACTGTTGATCAGCTTGTCGAGCTCTCAGACCATCCGAAATGCGTAGGGCTCGGCGAAGCGGGGCTGGATTATCACTATGACAAAGCCCCGCGCGACGTCTCGCAGCGGGTGTTTCGCACCCATATCGCTGCGGCGCGCGAGACCGGATTGCCGCTGGTCATCCACACACGGGACGCTGATGCGGATTGCGCCGCGATCCTGACGGAGGAAATGGGGAAGGGGGCCTTCCCAGCCCTGCTGCATTGCTTCACCAGCAGCCAGGCGCTGGCCGAGACGGCTGTAGCGCTTGGGCTCTACATTTCCTTTTCCGGCGTCCTGACCTTCAAAAACTCGGCCGAACTGCGCGAGACGGCGCGGGTTTTGCCGCTGTCGCGTCTTCTGGTCGAGACGGACGCGCCGTTTCTGGCTCCGGTCCCGCATCGCGGCAAGCGCAATGAGCCGGCCTTTGTCGCCGACACGGCGCGGGTTCTGGCGGAAATCAAGGGTGTCAGCGAGGCCGAAATCGCCCGCGTCACCACCGAAAACGCCTTGCGACTGTTCTCCAAAATGCCGCCGCTGGAAAGCGCAGCATGACATTTGACGTCACAATATTGGGGTGTGGGTCATCCGGCGGCGTGCCGCGGGTCGGGCAGGGTTGGGGCAAATGCAATCCCGACAACCCGAAAAACCGTCGGCGTCGCTGCTCGATCCTGCTGCGCCACGGCCTGCCCGGCGCGCCGGAATCCGAGACGACCCAGATCCTTGTCGACACCAGCCCGGACCTGCGCGAACAGCTGATCGACGCCAATGTGACCCGGCTTGATGCGGTTCTCTACACGCATCCGCATGCCGACCACACCCATGGGATCGATGATTTGCGCGGGCTGGTGATCCAGCATGGCCGGCGCATACCCGCCTATATGGACGAGCCGACCTCACAGCGGCTGGCGCATAAATTTGACTATATTTTCCAGACGCCGCCGGGCAGCTTTTATCCGCCGTTGATGATCGAGCATCGGTTGCGCGCCGGACGCGCCGTGACCATCGAGGGGCCGGGCGGACCAGTTGAGGTCATGCCGTTTCGCCTCGATCATGGCGATATGGATGCGCTTGGCTTCCGTTTTGGCGACATCGCCTATACGCCGGACCTGCACGCCATTCCGCCGGAAAGCGTGCAATATCTCGAAAATCTCGACCTCTGGATTATCGACGCCTTGCGCTACCAGCGACATGGCACGCATCTCTGCGTCGATCAGGCGCTGGAGCTGATCGACGCCTATAAGGCGAAGCACGCCGTGCTGACCGATCTGCATGTCGATCTCGACTACGACACGCTGGCGGCGAGGCTGCCGGAGAATGTCACGCCGGCTTATGACGGGCTCAGGATCAGCGCTTAGGTTCCATAATATCGATTATGCGAATTACGGATACGGGCTTTGGCCCGCTTCTCCATGGGTCTGACTTGGGTTCAGTTTGGGTCCAGTTACCTCTCCTGACCAAGCCCTCCCGAAAATTTGGCGGTTCCAGCGAAGATTTCGCAATACAACGACCAAAATTCTGCTATGGTCTTCCGGTTCGCGCGGGACTGAATGGCATTCAAAAAGCAAATCTCATCCTAATCGACCGGTCGCGGTTTCGCGGTCCGGCGCTTTCGCATGAGCGCATGCATTTGAAGCATAAGGTCTTGCCGTTTTTGGCTGAGACGAGCAGGTAAAATGAGCAAAGGTAAAGATTTCCGGGGCCCCCGCAAACGCGGCTTTGATGACGATGCGCCGTTTGGCTATGACGCCCCCCGCCAGGGTCGCGGCGGAGCGCCACGTTCCCCGTTTGGCGGCGGCGGTTTTGACGCCCCGTCGTTCCCCCCGGTCGAAGGTCCCTCCGTCGACGCCATTGTTAAATGGTTCAAGAACGACAAGGGCTTCGGCTTCGTCGAGCTCAGCAATGGCACCGGCGACGCGTTTTTGCACATCGGCGCCGTTCAGGCTGCGGGCTATGACTCGCTGCCGCCGGGCGCCAAGCTCGAGGTGCAGGTCACCAATTCGGTCAAGGGCCAGCAGGTTGCGCGCGTTCTGAGCGTCGATCTCGAAGGCGCCGCCGAACGCGCTCCCCCGCCGCCGCCGCGCAGCGGCGGTTTTGGTGGTGGTGGCGGCGGTGGTTTTGGTGGCGGTGGCTACGACAGCCCTCGCCCGCGCCGTCAGGCTCCCGATCCGTCGACCGCCGTGCCGGTTTCCGGCACCGTTAAATGGTTCGACGAGACCAAGGGCTTCGGTTTCGTTCAGTCGAACGATGGCGGTAAGGACGTGTTCGTCCATATCTCCATCCTTGCGCCGTCGGGCGTCAGCCGTCTGGT
>JALRFG010000150.1 GCA_023253795.1 Methylocystis sp. | reverse complement strand
CGACGGGAGCGACGGCCACGTCCGTGATGACGCGGCTCCTCCTCTTCGTCCTGACGGTGGGCGCGGCTTTCTTCTTCAAGAAGCGCCTGTCGGTCCGCAACGGGGATTTGATAATAATCGGGATGGATTTCCGCGAAGGCGAGGAAGCCGTGACGGTTACCGCCATAATCGACGAAAGCCGCCTGCAACGAGGGTTCGACCCGCGTTACTTTCGCGAGATAAATATTGCCCCGAAGCGGTTTCTTGTCAGCAGCTTCGAAGTCGAATTCCTGAACCCGGTTCCCGCGCAGCACCACCACCCGGGTTTCTTCCGGATGGGATGCGTCGATCAGCATCTTGTTGGCCATGGATTACTCGTTTCAGCGCTGCGCCAACCGATAGCGGCGCGGCCGTCCATCCCGAACAGGATGGGTCGACCGCAAGCCAGAGAGCTCCGGCGGAGCGAGCGCTTTTTGTCAGAGGAAAAGAGGTGGGCTTACTGCCCGTAGCACGCGTGCCGACACGCAGGTCGGCGAACAAATTTCTGAGGCCTGCCCTGAAAGGGGCGGCTGACGATCCGCTGTCCGGAGACAGCGGCCAAACGGGAAGCGGCTGTCAGGCGAAAGCGCCGAACAAAATGCCGATCGAACGCACGAACAAGATTGTCGCGCGCCGACCGGACACTCCGGGCGACACGCGCGATCATTGTCGGGCTTTGCATGGTCATGACCATGATATCGACTGAAAACCTCCCGCGACACGCCACTGCGACGCGCATATGTGTGACGTAAACAGCAAGCAATATGAACGCTTTACCTGTTTTCGCCGCCGTCCCTCGCCACCTTGATGATCATCAAGAATACGGGCTGGGGCGCGGAAATATGGCGCGCGCTTGTTTCAGCGTGCACATCCTATGTAGCCCTCCGGACTCCAACACGCAAGCTGCAGACGGGGCTTGGCGGCAGCGCCCGGCGCGGTGGCGGTGAAAACGCCATGCGTCGCAACCACCTGCCATCAGGCCAAAAACCCCGCTAGCCGCGATGATAGGGGTGCCCCGACAGGATGGTCATCGCCCGGTAAATCTGCTCGGCGACCAGCACACGCACAAGTTGATGCGGCAGGGTCATTGCGCCGAAGGAATAGACCGCCGCCGCCCGCCGGCGCACATCTTCGTCGAGCCCCTCCGGACCGCCGACCACAAACCAGAGAGATTTGCGCCCCGCGTCTCGTTCGCGGCCGATGAACCCGGCGAAAGCGGCGCTGTCCGCCGGCTTGCCCCGTTCATCGAAAACGATCAGCGCCGCATCGTCTGGCGCCAGGGTGAGCAATTCCTGCGCCTCGCGCGCCATCCGCTCGGCCGGGCTTTTCGCTTTGCTTTCATCGATTTCACGCAGATCGAGTCCTTCTAGGCCGATCCGGCGCAGCGCCGCGATCCGGGAGGCGTAACGCGCGTAGAGTTCTCGTTCCGGGCCGGCCTTGAGCCGCCCCACGCAGATTAATCCCAGTCTCATTGTTCAGCGCCGGCAGGTCAGACCAGTTTCATCTCCACCGGCCGATCGCCGCCCCACATTTTTTCGAGGTTATAGAACTGACGCACCTCGGGACGGAAAACGTGGACGATCACGTCGCCAGCGTCGATCAGCACCCAGTCGCACTGCGGCAGACCTTCGACGCGCGGCGTCGACAATCCGGCGGATTTGCACGCCTTGATCACCCTGTCGGCGATGGCGCCGACATGGGTCGTCGACCGTCCGGCGGCGATAATCATCTGATCCGCTAAAGCAGTCTTGCCGCGCAGATCGATGATGATGATGTCCTCGGCCTTGGCGTCGTCGAGACCGGTGAGAATGGTTTGCACGATCGCGCCATAGGCCGACGCATCGGCGCCGGTAGCCGGCCGCGGAGACGGCGCCGTCTCCGGAAGAGCACCTGTAGACAGTTTTTAACCCTCATACTGTGCGGTCCAGACGCCCATAGGGCCATGACCGCGCGAATAGGATGCGGGGAAAAGTCACGAAATGCAACAAAATTGGAAAGACGCCCGGCGTGAAAAAAACCCGGCGATCTCGGCCGGGCTTTGGAGGCGGTCCGGGCTCATCGGGAGGCGGGAGGAACCTCGAAGTCCGGGCAGACTCTTATAGCCCATTTTTCACAAAGAGCCGAGGATATTTTGACAACAATCATAGGTGACGCCAGAGCCGACAATTGATGCGATCCGTCTAGCGCTTCTGGAAGAATAGTTTTCATAATCAATAAGATAATAGATGAGCTCACGGCGTTCCGCATGTCCGCGCGCCCCCGTTCGCCGCCGCCGCAATGGCGGACGGCGCCCGGAGCGCCAGCCGGTTGGACGCTCAGGGAACCAAAACAATGGCCCCCGCCGTGCGACGTGATTCGAGGGCCTCATGCACGGCGCGCGCCTGCGCAAGCGGGAAGGCCTGCGGCTCCTCAATGGTCACATGACCACGCTTGATCGCGTGAAAGAGATCCTCGGCCATCGCTTCATAATCTTTTCGTTTGGCGATGTAGGTGAAGAGCGACGGGCGCGTGACGTACAGCGATCCCTTGAGCGTCAGCAAACCAATATCGAAAGCGTCGATGGGGCCGGAAGCCGAGCCGAAACTCACGAACATGCCCATTGGCCGCAGACAATCGAGCGAAGCGGGGAAGGTTGCGCGGCCAACGCCGTCATAGACAACATCACATAGTTTGCCATGAGTGATGTCGCGCACGCGCTCGACGAAGTTCTCCTCGTTGTAAAGGATCACGTCGCGCGCGCCGGCCTTTCTGGCGATCTCGACCTTCTCCGGCGAGCCGACCGTAGCGATCACCCTGGCGCCCAGAGCGTTCGCCCATTGGCAAAGCAACTGGCCAGTGCCGCCGGCGCCGGCGTGGATCAGGACGCGATGACCTTCCTTCACCCGGAAAGTCCGGCGCAGCAGATATTGGGCGGTCAGCCCCTTGAGCATCGCCACCGCGCCCTGCGTGAATGTCAGCGATTTCGGCAGATGCAACAGATCGCTGGCGGGGATGTTGCGCGCCGCGCTGTAACCGCCGAGCGGCCCTACATAGGCGACGCGATCGCCGGCTTTGAACGTCTTGACCCCGGACCCGACGGCGACGACTTCGCCCGCCCCTTCATGACCGGGGATAAACGGGTAATCCGCCGGATAGGCGCCGGTGCGGCGATAGATGTCAATGAAATTGAGGCCGATTGCCCGATGACGAATCTGGACCTGCCCCTCGCCCGGCGGCGGCAGTTCGATGTCCTCATAGCGCAGCACCTCGGCGCTGCCCGGTTCATGTACGCGGATCGCCTTAACCATAACGCCTCCTCGCAGCTTCTCCCGGCGCACCGGTTCCGCGATGAAGCCTTAAGCAATAATACTAAAAAAACAAAATCACGCCCTGCGACATTGCGCGCTTCAAGGACGCCGTCGACGCCGTTATAAGGGGGCATAAGGAGATCATCCCGCCATGACCGAAGCCGCAGCAGCCACGCCCGACGCAACGAACCGGACGGATATCCTCGTCGCCGGCGCTGGATCGACCGGCCTTGCGGCGGCGCTATCCTTTGCGAAGTCCGGCATGCGAGTGACGCTGGTCGGTCGCATTCCGCCGCCGCTGCCCGGCCGCACCGTTGCGCTGTTCGAAGCGTCGCTGCGTTTTCTCGATCAGCTCGGCGCGCTCGACCGCGTTCGCGCCCAGGGGTGCCGGATTGAAGCGATCCGCATGATCGACGACACCGACCAGCTGTTGCCGGTGCCCGAACTGACTCTAAGCGCCAGCGAAGTTGATCTGCCGGCGCTGGGCATAAACATCTCCAACGACGAACTCGTGGCCGTGCTGCTTGATCTGACGCGCGCAAACACGGCGATCAGCTTCATCGACGCCGATATCGTCGATTATGATTTCAGCACTGGCGCAACCGCCATTCTGGGCGATGGCCGTCGTCTCGACGCACGTTTCATCGTCGCCGCGGACGGTCGCAACAGTCGTGCCCGCGCAGTCGCAGGCATTGACGTCAAGGAATGGACCTATCCGCAAATCGCGCTGACGATGATGCTGCGGCATGAATTTCCGCATGATGGCGTTTCAACCGAATATCACACGCGCTCCGGCCCGTTCACGCTGGTGCCGCTGCCGGGGACCGAGGCTGCGCCGCATCGCTCCAGTCTTGTCTGGCTGATGAATGTCGATGACGCCCGTCGTCGGCTCGCCAAGCCGCGTGAGGAACTGGAATTTGAGATTGAGGATTACGCTAAATCCGAATTTGGCGTGATGAAGATCGACAGCGACATCGGTCAATTCCGCATGGGCGGAATGCAGGTGTCGCAACATGGCAAAGGCCGTCTCGCGCTGGTGGGCGAAACCTGTCACGTTTTCCCGCCAATCGGCGCACAGGGCCTGAATTTGAGTCTGCGCGATGTCGCCGATCTTGAAGATTGTCTCGCCAGCATCGATCTGCAGAATGACAAGGAACTTTCACGCGCGCTGGCGCGCTATGATCGCCATCGTCGCGCGGATATCGGCTTCAGAACGCATGGCGTCGATATCCTCAATCGCTCGCTGATCATTCCTTATCTGCCGGTCGATTTGTTCCGCGGCGCCAGCTTCATCGCCGTGTCCGCGCTCGGACCGTTGCGTCGCGCAATCATTCGCGAAGGCATACTGCCGCATATAGCCCTGCCGCGTCTGATGCAGCAGCCCATCGAGACAATGGATGAGGCGCACCGCCGCGCCAGCTAAAACCTTGCGTAAAAACTGGCACGCCAAGCGACCGGAGCCGGAACATCCCGGCTCCGGTCAGCTTTCTTATGACGCCAGACGCATTTTCATCGCACTCATGATCGTTGGATCAATGGTCAGACCTGTTTCGCAGGCGAGTTTGGCGATACGCGCGTCCAGCGCCTCTCCATACTCATAAACGAGCGCATAGGTCAGCACGCC
>JALRFG010000014.1 GCA_023253795.1 Methylocystis sp. | reverse complement strand
GTTGTTTGAGATCTTCATGATGCCACCAGCTCGTCGTGCAGCGACGCCCGTCGAGCAGTCCTGCCTCGCCGAGCAGAAAGACTCCCGAGCCGCAGCCGCCGATCATGGCGCCGCGGGCATGATGCCGGCGCAGCCAGGCGGCCGTCGTTGCGAAAACCGACATGTCCGGCGCTTTGCCGTTCGCATCCGGCGCGAAACTCGGCACGATAATCGCATCGCAGGAAGCGATTTCGTCCAGCGAGGTTTCGACCTCGAAACGAACGCCATCCGCCGCAATCACCGCGGCGCCGGTCGGGCTGGCGGTGGTGAAGCTGAAATCATCCGCGCCGGCCGCCGGGACAGCAGGCGTCTGCCCCGCCGCGATCGCGCGCCGGGCCAGGGAAAGAATGTCCAAAAGGCCCAGAAAGGCTGAGCCCAGACAGCCGTCCAGCCCGACGATGACAATCTTCTGCATGTTCCCGACTTTTGGCGAATTATCGACCTTGATTGGCTATTCCGCCATCCTGACCTACATTAGAGGCTCACACACTTTCAGCAAGGTGGGGACATCCGTCCCCGGCATAAGGCGAACGATACGAGGCGCAAGTCTCCCGGTTCCGGGGATAGCGCCTTCGGGAGGTGAAAATGAAGGCGAATTGGAAGAAATATTTGCCTTGGCTGGTGTTTGTCGCTGTTGCGGGCCTGCTTCTGGCCATGTTCCAGCATCAGCAGACGCGCACCCCGGCCAGGGAAATCTCGTTCAGCGAGCTCCTCGTGCAGATCGACGAAGGCCGCGTTCATGACGTGACCATCGCCGGCAATGAAATTCTCGGACATTTCAACGACAACCGTCCGTTCCAGACCTTCGCGCCGAATGATCCGACGCTGATCTCGAAGCTCGAGTCCAAGAAGGTCCAGATCAGCGCCAAGCCCGGCGGCGACAATCCCGGCTGGATGTCCACGCTGCTCGTGAATGGTCTTCCGCTGCTGCTGTTCATCGGCGTGTGGATTTACATGGCCCGCCAGATGCAGGGCGGCGCCGGCGGTCGGGCGATGGGCTTTGGCAAATCCAAGGCCAAAATGCTGACCGAAACGCAGGGCCGCGTCACTTTTGACGACGTTGCTGGCGTCGACGAGGCCAAGGAAGATCTGCAGGAGATCGTGGAGTTTTTGCGCGATCCGCAGAAATTCCAGCGTCTCGGCGGCCGCATCCCGCGCGGCGTGCTGCTCGTCGGCCCGCCCGGCACCGGTAAAACCCTGCTTGCCCGCGCCATCGCTGGCGAAGCCGGCGTGCCGTTCTTCTCGATCTCCGGTTCGGACTTCGTCGAAATGTTCGTCGGCGTTGGCGCTTCGCGCGTCCGCGACATGTTCGAACAGGCGAAGAAGAACGCGCCCTGCATCATCTTCGTCGACGAAATCGACGCGGTCGGTCGTCATCGCGGCGCCGGCCTCGGCGGCGGCAATGACGAGCGCGAGCAGACGCTCAATCAGTTGCTGGTCGAGATGGACGGCTTCGAGGCGAACGAAGGCATCATCATGATCGCCGCGACCAACCGCGCCGACGTGCTTGATCCGGCGCTGCTGCGTCCGGGTCGTTTCGATCGCCAGATTCAGGTGCCGAATCCGGACTTCATCGGCCGCGAGAAGATCCTCAAGGTTCATGCCCGCAAGGTGCCGCTGGCGCCGGATGTGGATTTGAAGGTTGTTGCGCGCGGCACGCCGGGCTTCTCTGGCGCGGATCTGATGAATCTCGTCAATGAAGCGGCGCTGTTGGCGGCGCGTCGTTCGAAGCGTATCGTCACCAGCAAAGAGTTCGACGATGCCCGCGACAAGGTCCTGATGGGCGCCGAACGCCGCACGCTGATGATGACGGAAGACGACAAGCGTCTGACAGCGTTCCATGAGGGCGGCCATGCGCTGGTCTCGTTGAACATGCCGGGCGCGACGCCGATCCATAAGGCGACAATCATTCCGCGCGGCGGCGCGCTGGGCATGGTGCAGAGCCTGCCGGAGCGTGACCAGATCTCGCAGAACTACGAACAACTCATCGCGATGCTCGCCATCGCCATGGGCGGTCGTGTCGCGGAAGAGCTGGTGTTTGGCCACGAGAACGTGACTTCGGGCGCCGCGTCGGACATTCAGCAATGCACCCGCGTGGCGAAAGCGATGGTCACCCAGCTTGGCTTCTCGGACAAGCTCGGCACGGTCGCCTACGCCGAGCCGCAGCAGGAGCAGTTCCTCGGCTACTCAAGCGGACGCCAGCAGAAAATTTCTGAAGCGACGCAACAGTTGATCGACGCGGAAGTGCGCCGTTATGTGCAGGACGGTTATGACACCGCCAAGCGCATTCTGACCGAGAAGCGCGCGCATCTCGATATCCTCGCCAACGGACTGCTGGAGTTCGAAACCCTCACGGGCGACGAGATCAAGGGACTGCTCGTCGGCAAGCGTCCGGTGCGCGAGGACATTCCTGCACCGACCGTGACGCCGCCCAGCGGCGGCGCTTCGGTGACCTCGTCGACACAGAACACGGCGGATGATCTTGGCGGCATGGAGCCGAACCCGGCCTAAAAAAAATCTGCCGCTTGCTAAAACACAAAAAGCCCGGCCCTCAAAAGCCGGGCTTTTTAAATCAGATTGCTGCCAATATTCACCATCAACGCAAGAATGAGCGAATTGTAAAAGAACGCGATGATGCTGTGAACAAGGACCGCCGAACGAAAAATCGTCTTTGTGACATTGACGTCCGATGTTGCGAAGGAAACGCCGATTGCATAGGCAAAATAAATGAAATCGATGTAATTCGGATTGCTGCTGCCCGGAAAATCCAGACCTCTGATCCCGCGCGCATGCGTCTCCGCCGCGACGATATTGGCGAAATAATATTCATGCGCGTAATGCAGCGCAAAGGTCAGATGCAAAAACAGCCATGATGTGATCACGGTGAGCAGCGTGAGCGCGATTCCCCAGTATTTTTCGGCGCCGTGGAGATCTCGCACGGTTGCAAGTTCATCGATAATCGCGCCGAATGAGGCGGTGGCGACCAGCACGCTCAACATCAAAATCATCCCGCGTCCCTCGTCGAGCAATTGCGCCCGACGCCGGATGGCTTGATGCGTGGCCTGCGAAATCAGCGAAGCCACGAGGATGAAATAGGCGATCAGTCCAATATTCCAGCCGATCAGCAGCCGGGTGGAATGACGCAGCGCCGGCGGCAGGATCATCAGCGCGCCCAGACCAATGGCGGCGCTGAGCACCAGCTGCGGATGCGCCCGCAGGATACGAAATGGCGCAAAAAACGGCGAGCGGCGAGGGCTGGCCGACATTGGCTCAGCCTAATTTCGACGCGCGGCGACAAACTGCGCCGCTTCGACGAGAACGCCGGCAGCGTCGCCCTTGCCAGTGTCACGCAGCGCGGCGACGGCGTCGTTCACAAGCTGGTCGCAACGGGCGCGCGCGGCGTCGAGCCCCAGGAGACCAACCAGCGTCGCCTTGCCGCGTTCGGCGTCCTTGCCGGCGCGTTTGCCGAGCGCCGCCGTATCGCCTTCCGCGTCGAGAATATCGTCGGCGATCTGGAAAGCCGCGCCCAAAGCGTCACCATAACGCGCCATCGCCGCCGCCTGCGCCGGGCTGGCCGCGCCGAGCAGTGCGCCGGCGTCCACCGCAAAGCGCAGCAAGGCGCCGGTTTTCATCGCCTGCATCCGCAAGGTTTCCGCCTGAGTGAGCGGCGTCGCGGCGGTCTCCGCCGCCAAATCGAGCGCCTGTCCGCCCACCATGCCGCCAAGGCCGGCGGCGCGCGCCAGCGCCAGCACGAGATTGGCTCGCACGCGGGCGTCGTCATGCGTCGCGGGATCGGCGACGACATCAAAAGCGTAGGTCAACAGACCATCGCCGGCGAGAATCGCCGTCGCTTCATCAAACGCCTTGTGGCAGGTCGGACGTCCGCGACGCAGATCGTCATCATCCATCGCCGGCAGATCGTCGTGCACCAGCGAATAGCAATGGATCATTTCCAGCGCGCAGGCGGTGCGCAGCGCGCTGGCCCCCTCGACGCCAAACAGCCGCGCCGACTCGATCACCAGAAAGGGACGAAGCCGCTTGCCGCCGCCGAGCGTCGAATAGCGCATGGCCTCAAGCAAACGGGCAGGACGGGTGATTTCACCCGGCAGCGCAGCGGGCCCGAGCAACGCGTCCAGCGCGGCCTCGGTCGCCTCGGCGGCGTGGTCGAGGCGACGGCGAAAATCCTCGGCGCGGGCGTCGGTCGGCATAGGCGTTTCCTGCATGTTTCGTGGCGGTTTGGCAGCGGTATCGCCGCTCGCCTCAAGGCTGTCAAATGTCGGCGGTCCGCCGCAGGGACGTTTACGGCCCGTTTTCGAGCAGTTCCGTGATCGAACCGTTGAGATGGCGGCGACGGATCGCCTCTCCGAAAAGCGTTGCGACGCTGACGACCGACAGCCGCGCGCCCAGGCGCGCGACGACAGGGGACGCCGGGGCGAGCGGCGCGGTGTCGGTGATCAACAGGCGATCCAGCGGCGCATCGGCGAGGATTCCCGGCGCCTGGCTGGTGAACACGCCATGAGTCGCCACCCCCCAGACGGCGCGTGCGCCATGCGCCCGGCAGGCAGCCGCGACCCGCGCAAGGGTGCCGCCGCCGGCGATCAGATCGTCGATAATGATCGCGATCCGGCCCTCCACGTCACCGGCGAAAATATCGCTGGTGACGCGCCCTTCGCTGCGAAACTTGTCCATAAAGCCTTTGCCTACTGGCTGCTTCAACAGGCGCTCCAGACGCTGACGAAACAGCTCGGCGCGTTTGTCGCCGCCAAGATCGGGAGACACGACCGCCACCGGCGCATCGCCGATCATCGCGACAAGCTGCTGCGCGAACAGCGCCTGCGCATCGAGATGAATGGTCTCGCAACGAAAGGCGTTTTGAAAGGCTGCTAGATTGTGGATGTCGATTCCGATCAATCCATCAATTCGCATCGCCTCGAACAATTGCGCGACATAGCGCGTCGTCACCGGATCGCGTGGCTTGGTGCGCCTGTCCTTGCGCGCAAAGCAGAGATAGGGCGTCACCGCCGTAATCCGGCTGGCGCCGGCGTCGCGCACAGCGCCGATGAAGAACAGCATTTTGAGCAGCCTGTCCGCGCTGCTGGCGCCGTGGCCCTGACAAAGACTGGAGACGACATAAACATCACGGCCGCGCACGCTTTCCAGCGGCCGGATTTTATATTCGCCATCCTCGAAAACGCGATCCTCCAGCGGACTGAGCGCAATCCCGAGGCGGTCCGCAACCGCGGCTCCGAACGTCTGATCCGGGTCAAGGGTAAAAAGGCTGAGCTCGCCGGCGACCGTCATGCTTGCGTCTCCTGTCATCCGTCACAAGCATCATCGCGCCACATGGCGCGCATGACAATGTTTCAGCGCAACACATCTTCAGCCTGTGCTATAAAACGCGCGCCGCCGGCGGGTGAGCGCCGCGTAGCGAAAGCATTTATAAATCATATGACCATTGCCGCCCAGCATGAACCATCACTGACAGAAAAGCTGTGCTTTCTCAGCCGGCCGGATGCCTATCCCCATGCGCCCGAAACGGTTTCAATGATCGAAACCCATATGTCTTTTGTGTTTCTGGCGGATGCGCGGGTCTACAAGCTCAAAAAACCAGTGCGCTATCCCTTTCTCGATTTTTCTACGCTTGCCGCGCGCGAGCATAATTGTCGTGAAGAAGTGCGGCTAAATCGTCGGTTGGCGCCAGACATCTATCTCGGCGTCGTCGCGCTGGGTTTCTCGCCCGTGTTTGGCCTGTCCCTGTCCAGTCCGCACACAGAGACGACAGCGGTCGACTGGCTGGTCGAAATGCGTCGCCTGCCCGCGGAACGGATGCTGGACCAGATGATCCGTCATAGCGGCATCGAACGCGTGCAAATTGATGATTTATGTGCGGTTCTGGCGCGCTTTTACGCTGTTGCGCCACGCGCGTCTCTGTCACCGCAGGCGTATTACGCACGCTTTCTGAATGAACAGGCGATTAATCGCGACGTGCTGACACGCTCCTGTTTCGCGCTTGATCATGACCAAACAACGACCGTGCTCGACAGGCTGGATGCGCTTCTGCATGACAGTCGCGACCTGTTCATGATGCGCGTTGATCAAGGCGCCATTGTCGATGGACATGGCGATCTGCGTCCTGAGCATATTTGTCTGACCGAACCCATCGAGATTTTTGATTGTCTTGAATTCAACCCTGCGCTTCGTCAGGTCGACCCTTATGACGAACTCGCCTATCTCGGCGTTGAATGTGCAGCTTTGGGCGCGCAGATGGTCGGCGACAGAATTCTGGAAGTCTTCATGGCGCAGACACCCAATCCGCCGCCGTCTCGTTTGATCGCCTGCTATGCCGCATGGCGCGCAACGCTGCGGGCGCGGCTCTCCATCGCGCATCTTCTGGAGCCGACACCGCGCCAGCCCGAAAAATGGGAGCCGCAGGCCCGCCGCTATCTGGCGATTGCGGCGCATCATCTGGAAAATGCAAAATGAGTGGAGGCGGACATGCGCTTTACTGATCGGCAGGACGCTGGCCGCCGCCTTGCAACAGCGCTGATGCATTATCGTGGCGAGGATGTCGTCATCTTCGCTTTGCCGCGCGGCGGGGTTCCTGTGGCGGCGCCGATTGCGGAGGCGCTTCACGCGCCTCTGACGCTGGCGCTGGTGCGTAAGATTGGCGTGCCCGATCAACCGGAGGTGGCGATGGGCGCCATCGCCGATGTTGGCGCGCCGGTGCTTGTCCGCAATGATGATGTGATCGCCGCCGCTGGCGTCAGCGAAAACGCCTTCGCACATGTGCAGGAGCAGGAAACACGCGAGCTGGAGCGCCGTCGCAAGACCTATCTGGCCGGTCGCGCCCACATTGCGGCGCGTGGCAAAATCGCCATTGTCGTTGATGACGGCGTCGCCACCGGGGCCACGACACGCGCTGCGCTGCGCGCGGTGCGCGCGCTGGCTCCAAAGCGACTGGCGCTCGCGACGCCGGTCGGACCGCTCGACACGCTGGCGACGCTACAGGACGAAGCGGACGAAATCATTTGCCTTTATCCTCGCAAGGATTTTGCCGCCATCGGCGTTTTTTACGATGATTTCTCGCAGGTCAGCGACGAAGAGGTGATCGCCTTGCTCGACGCCGCGAATGCGCCCAATGGCGCTGCGTGAATAACGAAGACAACTTCACCGCTCCAGAAAACTCAGTCCAAAGGCTGCCCACGTCTTTCCGGGATGATCCACAGCGTGACGCCCATATCGATCAGATAAAGACTGGCGAGAAAGCCGAGCGCCACTTCAAAGGACAGTTGGCCCGCGAGCAGGCCGATCACCACAGGCCCCAGACCACCAATGGCGCGGCCGATATTGAACAGGACATTTTCAGCCGTTGCCCGTGCATGGGTCGGATAAAGCTCCGAGAGCAAGGCGCCATAGCCGCCGATCATGCCGTTAACAAAGAAGCCAACAACAGCGCCACCGATGAGCGCGGCGAACGGGTCGGTCAGACGCGCGTAAATCAGCACCATCGCAAAGGCGCCGAACTGGAATCCCAAAAAGGCCGGACGCCGGCCATAACGATCACAAAGCGCGCCAAAGACAAGCGCGCCGATGGTCATGCCAAAGACAGTGACCGCCGTCCAAATTCCGGATTTTGTCAGGCTGAATCCATAACGCGACGCAAGATAGGCCGGTAGCCAGATCATCAATCCATAATAGCCAAAATTCTGCACGGCGCAGAGCACGACCATGCCCAGACTGATTTTCGTCGTCTGCCGATCGGCAAACAGGGCTTTAAGCGGCGCAAGCGAATTGAGAGTCCGGGGAGATTTGCGGCGTTCGAGAAAAATTTCCGGTTCGCCGACGTGATAACGCACGGCGAAGGCGATCAAGCTCGGCAAAACGCCGACAAGAAAGACGCCGCGCCAGCCAATCGTCGGCAGAAGTTGTGGCGCAAGCAGCGCCGCGAGCAAAACGCCCGCCTGCCAACCGACGCCAACATAGGAACAGGCGCGGGCGCGCTGCGCCGGCGGCCAGCTTTCGGCGACAAGCGCCATGCCAAGCCCGAATTCACCGCCCAAGCCAAGACCGGCGAGCGTGCGGTAGACGAGCAACTGCTCGTAATTCTGGGCGAAAGCGCACAGGCCAGTGAAACCGGCGAAGACAAGAATCGACCATGTCAGGACCCGAACGCGCCCATAATGATCGCTCATCACGCCAAAGAGGACGCCGCCAATCAACGCGCCAAACAGGGTCCATGAAACAAGCGCCGAGGCCGCCACGCGGCTGACGCCGAAATCCTGCGCGATCGGATCCAGCAGGTACCCCAGAATCAGCAAATCGAACCCGTCCATCGCATAGCCGAGGGTCGCGGCGAGCAGCGCCTTATGCGCCGTCTTGTGCGCGGGGACAGGGGAAGGAGGAGTCTCGGGAATCATCTGCGAGACACTCGCGCGCGCAGGCGTATGGGCGCAAGCACAGCAAGAATGATCGGATGTGTCGGCTGCCCGGCCATGATCGCGATTCACCGGGGCCGGTCGAAATGACCGAAAACCCCTCAAAGTGTGTACGGATCAGAAGTTTTGCGCTCTCAGCGAGACTTTGGTCTCTGGCGCCCTGAAATCAGCAGTCTGAAAATAATGTGCCGAAATCGACCATGACGCGACGGACATTCCGGCGCCGCGTCAGCAACCCGCGCTCAGCGGAACATATAGGCGGCGACTCGGCCCGCAATAAAGGAGCTCAGGAGCAGAGACGACAAGCCAAAAAACGTTACAGAGACTTGATATGTAAGGTATTTCATTAGCTTCTCCCTTTCACGGTCGGGACTTTCGCAGAGGAATATGGTCGAACTGCGATTTCTGCGATTCTTGTTAAAACTCATTGAAATCTCAAATGGTTAATCGATAATTAAAATTGCGAGGAAATCTCCGGCGCAGGAATGAGGGCGTCAGCGTGGCAAAGGCGGCGGGAATGTGTCGGGAGGCGCGGTGCATATTTTTGTCCTGACCGGCGCTGGAATCTCCGCCGAAAGCGGGCTCGGCACCTTTCGCGACGCCGGGACCGGTCTCTGGGCGCGCTTTGATCCGATGAAGCTGGCGACGCCGGAAGCCTTTCAGCAGCGCCCGGCGGAGGTGCAGGCCTTTTACAATTGGCGGCGTCAAAACCTTCTCGCCGCCCTGCCCAACCCGGCGCATCTGGCGCTCGCCCGCTTTGGCGATGCGCTGCATCGGCGCGGCGGCCGTCTGACGCTCGTGACCCAGAATATTGATGATTTGCACCAGCGGGCTGGATCAAGCGATGTCCTGCATATGCATGGCGAGCTTCTCAAGGCGCGCTGCCTGGCCTGCCACGCCATCGCCACCTGCCGAGAGGATCTCTCGCAGCACAGCCGATGCGCCGCCTGCGGCCGGGTCGGTGCGCTACGGCCGCATGTCGTCTGGTTTGGCGAGACGCCGCTGTTTCTCGATCTTGTCGCCGAATGGCTGCCGACCGCTGACCTGTTTGTCGCGATCGGCACGTCCGGCGCCGTTTATCCCGCGGCCGGATTTGTCGCGACGGCGCGACGCCATGGCGTGCCGACATGCGAGATTAATCTTGAGCCTGCCGATAATGCGTCGCTGTTCGATCAGGCTCTTTATGGACCCGCCAGCGATTGCGTGCCGGCATGGTGTGAAAAAATATTGGCGACGCTCGACGCGTCGCGTCCCGATCAGCGCAATTTATCGTAGCCCTCACGCAGGCCTTCGAGTTTCACCTGATGCCGCATCCCGTCATAGGGCGTCATATAGGTGACGATCGTTGCGATTTTTCCCTTGGTCAATTGATCCAGAAGCTTGTCGTCGATCGCCGCATCGGCGAGGCAGCCGGAAGGGAAACATCTGAAAAAAGCGTTGCGGCCAATATCCGTCTGATCGATTTTCAGACCCACGCCATTCAGAAGGAAAACGCTCAGCGGCGCGATCACGCGCATAATGCCGACTTTGGCGCCCTTGGGGCGCATGATGATGACGCCGACCGCCGAATTGCCCCGATCCTCAGCGTTGACTTGCTGGGTCAAGGCGCATTGCTCGGTCGCTTCGCCGGGCTGTTTGTCGCAGCGATACCCCCACGCGCCGAATTTCTCCTTGGCGGGCGCCTGCGCGGGTTCCGCCATCGCCCCGCTCGCCATGGTGCCGGTCACAAGAAGCACCAGGGCGAATACACAGTTCGCCCGTCCCGACAGGCGCTTTACAAATGGCATGAACTCATCTCCCGGCGTGGCGTCGTCAATACAATAGCATATAGCGGCGATTTATAGAGAGGGACTATTGGGATCGTTCGTCGTTTCGCACAACAGGCTGTGGCGACGCCCATAGAAAAAGTAAACCGCGAGCCCCAGCGCCAACCAGATCAGGAAACGGGCCCATGCGATCGCCGGCAGGCGCGACAGTAACCAGAGCGAGAAGCCGATTCCGACCAGCGGCGTGAAAGGCATGAAAGGCGTGCGGAAACTGCGCGGCGCATCCGGGCGCGTGCGCCGAAGCACCATGACCGCGAAACAGATCACGATAAACGCCGACAACGTGCCGATGTTCACCAGTTCGGCCACCTCGCGGATCGGATAGAGCGCGGCGACGGCCGCCGTCAGCGCGCCGGCGATCAGGGTCGGGCGATGCGGAGTCTGATAACGCGGATGCGGAATGGCGAACCAGTGGGGCAAGAGGCCATCCCGACTCATGGCGAACCAGATGCGCGCACAGGCCAGCAAGAAAGACAGCATCACGCTGGCGATGCCGGCGACGGCAGCCAGCGACACAATCAGCGACACCCAGCGCAAGCCCAGAGAGGAAAAGGCGGTCGCCACCGGCGCGGCGTTGTTCAGCGTGTCGAAACGCACGATCCCGGTCAATACGAGCGACATCGCGACATAAAGCGCGAGCGCGACCGCGAGCGAGGCCATAACGGCGCGCGGTAAATCGCGTTGCGGATTTTCCGCCTCTTCGGCGGCGGTGGTCAGCGTGTCGTAACCAAACACGGCGAAAAAGACGACGGCCGCCCCTTCAACGACGCCGCCGAAACCAAAGGGCATGAAGGGACGCCAGTTGTCGAGGCTGATGTAAGGAAGGCCGGCGGCGATCACCAGCAAGACGGCGACGATCTTGATGGTCACCATGACCAGATTGACGCGCGCGCCCCATTCGATCCGAAACGTCAAAATCAGCGCCGCAGCGAAAGCGCCCAGCGCCGCGAACAAATCGACGACATGCCCCGGCCCCGTTCCCGCCGCCCCGGACGCCCAGTCTGGCAAGATGATCCCGATTTGCGCCAATAATGTTTGCAGATAGGCCGACCAGCCAATGGCGACGACAGCGACGACCAGCGCATATTCAAGCAGAAGATCCCAGCCAATGATCCAGGCGACCAGCTCGCCCAGCACCGCATAGGCATATGTATAGGCGCTGCCGGCGACCGGTATGAGACCGGCGAACTCCGCATAGGACAATGCGGCGGCGCCACTGGCGATCCCCGCAATCAGAAACGACAGCGCAACGGCCGGTCCCGCCTGTGTTGCGGAGACGACGCCGGTCAGCACAAAAATGCCAACGCCTATGAGCCCGCCCAGACCGATGCCGACGAGTTGCCACAAGCCCAGCACGCGTCGGAAATCGGAGGGGGAATGCGTGACGTCGAGCAGTTGATCGAGCGATTTGCGACGCAATAAGGGATGGAGTTTCATGAGCAGGCCTTCAGGAAAATTATAATGCGTCCTCGGCGTCAAAGCGAGCCCCGCATATCAGCGAGGCGCCGCGCGTCTAAAGCCTGTTGATGCGCGAAACGCGCGTTTCGGCCTGCGGGTAAAGCTTGTATAAGTCATGTCTCGCCATGCAATGCGACGGATGGGATGGGACACATGATCGTTGGAACCGTCAAGGAAATAAAGAACAACGAATATCGTGTCGGCCTGACGCCTTCCTCGGTCTATGAGCTGCGTCATGCCGGGCATGACATATTGGTCGAGAAAGGCGCTGGCACAGGCGCCGGATTTGAGGATGCCGATTATGTCGCCGCTGGTGCGGCGCTTTGCGACACAGCCCGTGAGGTGTTCGCGCAAGCGGCGATGATCGTTAAGGTGAAGGAACCGCAAGCCGCCGAAATTGACTTGCTGCGCGACGGCCAGATTCTCTTCACCTATCTGCACCTCGCCGCCGATGCGACGCTGACCCGTTCTCTGATGGCGAGCCGCGCAATATGCATCGCCTATGAAACGGTCACGGCGCCAACCGGCGGCTTGCCCCTGCTGGCGCCGATGTCAGAAATCGCCGGACGGCTGGCGCCCCAGATGGGCGCGCATTTTCTGGAAAAGCAAAGCGGGGGACGCGGCGTCCTGCTCGCCGGCGCGCCCGGCGTGCCGCCGGCGGATGTGTTTGTTCTGGGCGCCGGCAGCGTCGGCGTGCAGGCGACGACAATTGCGATTGGTCTGGGCGCGAATGTGCTCATCGCCGATCGCAACATTGACTCGCTCCGCCGGGCTGAAGCGCGATTTGGTTCGCGCGTGAACACTATTTACTCCTCGCGTCACGCCATCGAACAAAATATTACGCGCGCCGATCTTGTCATATGCGCTGCGCTTGTGCCTGGCGCGAAAGCGCCTGTGCTGGTGACGCGGCAAATGCTCAAAACCATGAAGCCCGGTTCGGTGATCGTGGATGTCGCCATTGATCAGGGCGGATGCTGCGAAACCTCACGACCGACAAGCCATGCTGAGCCAACCTATGTTGTTGACGACGTGATTCATTACTGCGTCACCAATATGCCCGGCGTTACGCCGCGCACATCAACGCTGGCGCTGAACAATGCGACGCAACCTTTCGTTCTCGCGCTTGCGACAAAAGGCTGGCGCAAGGCTTTGCAGGAAGATTCAGGACTTCGCGCCGGCCTTGAAATTATTAGTGGAGAACTTCTGTCGGCGCCTGTCGCCGCCGCACATGGCCTCGCATTTACGGAACAGGATCGATATTTCTAATTTTAGTTAAATAAGAAACGTCGACATTCATCGCTTATGGCCAAGCTACGCACTCTTTATTTCATGCATGTTTACTATCGTGCTATGGTTTACCTTAAGCTTACTTCGCCCTTAAGTTGAGTTATCCACTGATTCGAAGCTTGCAGTTCAAGCTTCTGGCGGAGACGAAGAATGTTCATCATTGTCGACGAGCGCGATCTTGTGACGAGCGGATACGCCGCTCGCTTCGAGCAGGAAGGCGTCGCTTCCGCCGGCTTCAAACCTGCACAATTTATTGATTGGGTCGACGCTGCAGTTGATGACGACATACAGGCCGTTGAAGCGTTCCTGATCGGCGATTGCCCCGATCGCGAAGAAATGCCCAAGCTTATTCGTCGCCGCTCTCAGGCGCCGGTGATCGCCATGAACGAAGGCCCCTCGCTCGAACAAACGCTTGGTCTGTTTAGCGCCGGCGTCGACGATGTCGTTCGCAAGCCCGTACATGTGCGTGAAATACTGGCCCGCACATACGCCATTCGTCGCCGCGTGGAAGCGCGTGCGGATTCTGCTTCTGTCGGCGCCATTCAGGTGTTCTTTAACGGCTCTGATCCGATCGTTAATGGTGCGCCTTTGTCATTGCCGCGGCGTGAGCGACGCATTCTTGAATATCTGGTCATCAATCGCGGTCGCCGTTTGACCAAGGCGCAAATCTTCAATGCGGTGTACGGGCTTTTCGATGATGAAGTCGAAGAAAATGTGATCGAGAGCCACATCAGCAAGCTGCGTAAAAAACTTCGGGCGCAGCTAGGCTATGATCCCATCGAATCCCAGCGCTTCCTGGGTTATATGTTGCGGCAACCTGTCGTCGAAACTCATGATCGCGAGCGTTTGCTGGCGACGGGATAAGCTTTATCGCGCACGCGTTTGGACGACGCGCGTCGTGCTGCCCAACGTCCACGATGTCGGCTAGGATATTTTCCCGCACAAACGCTCTTTACCGGAACGGCGGCGGCGGCCATTGTCGCGCAGCGGCGTGATTTGTCCGCCGGAGCCCCGTTCCAGATGCGCCTGCTGATCGTTGACGACCATCCTGTGATCATCGCCGGCTGCACCGCGATGTTCGCCGCCGAAGGCGATATCGAGGTTCATGACGCCCGCGACGCCGAAAGCGGCCTGCGCGCCTTCCAGACCCATCGACCGGATATCAGCATCATCGACATCGCCATGCCTGGCGATTCAGGCCTGGACCTGACCCGACGCATCCTTGCCGAGGATCCGCAGGCGCGGATCATCATTTTCAGCATGAACGATGATCCAATTTTCGCTGCGCGGGCGATCCAGCTTGGCGCCAGAGGCTACATCACCAAAAACGACAATCCCTATCTGCTGATTGAGGCGGTGCGGAAGGTGTTCGCGGGCGAAACATTCCTGATGCCGCAGATCGCCGCCAGCCTGGCGCTGAAAACGGTTAGCGCGACGCCCGACGTCATTTCCGGACTCAATCCGCGCGAACGCGAAATTCTTCGATATCTCGGCGCGGGCCTTGGGCTGAAGGAAATCGCCGGCAAAACCGGCGTCTCCTATAAAACCGTCGCCAACACCTGTTCGATCATGAAGCGCAAACTGAATTTGCGCTCCGCCGCCGATCTGGTGCGCACGGCGATCGAATATAAGACCGTCGTCTGAGTCTAGGCCGCGCCGACGATTGTGCCGGCGAAACCCTTGCGGATCGCGTCTTCTTTCAGATGCCGACCGATGAACACAAGCCGCGACTCACGCTTCTCGCCCGGCTTCCAATCGCGCTGCAGATCGCCGTCAAGAATCATGTGCACGCCCTGAAAGACGAAACGTTTTGGCTCATCCTTGAAGGCGATGATGCCCTTGCAGCGCAGAATATCCGGGCCTTCGCGCTGCACCAGCTCGTTAAGCCAGGGCACAAAACGCTCGGGATCGACATCGCCCTCATGCCGGATCGATACGGATTGCATTTCCGTGTCATGAATCGCTTTCAGGTGGCCATGATCATCATGGTCGTGATGCGCATGTTCATGGTCGTGATGATCATGCCCGCACTCCGGCCCACAGGCGTGATCATGCTCATGTCCGTGGTTATGACCATGATCATGGTGATGATGATGATCGCCATGATCATGATGCGCATGATCATCCGCTTCGAGAAAGTTCGGCTCCAGCTTCAGGATACGATCGAGATCGAAAGCCTTGCGCTCCAGCACGGCGTCAAGCGGCACATTCGCTTTCACGGAACGGTGCAGCGTCGCATAGGGGTTAATGCCCCGGATGCGCGCCTCGACCTCCGCCAGTTCTTCTTTTGTAACCAGATCGGTCTTGTTCAGAATGATGACGTCGGCGAAGGCGATCTGCGATTTCGCTTCGGGCGCGTCTTTCAGACGGTCGCTCAGCCATTTGGCGTCAGCTAGCGTCACCACCGCATCAAGCTGCGCCGCATCTTTGACATCGGCGTCGACAAAGAAGGTTTGCGCCACCGGCGCCGGATCGGCGAGGCCGGTGGTCTCAACGATGATCGCATCAAACTTGCCGCGCCGGCGCATCAGCCCTTCAATGATGCGGATCAGATCGCCGCGCACCGTGCAGCAGATACAGCCGTTGTTCATCTCGAAGACTTCCTCGTCGGCGCCGACGACGAGATCATTGTCGATGCCGATTTCACCGAATTCGTTGACGATCACCGCATAGCGACGACCATGCTGTTCGGTGAGAATACGGTTCAGCAGCGTCGTCTTGCCGGCGCCGAGATAGCCGGTAAGAACGGTCACGGGAATTTTATTGGTCATCGCCTGTCCTGACCTCTTCTGGCGGAAAGATATGGGCGGCCCTGGACGATCCCGCTCAGGGCGCCAGCGCTTTTTCCAGTTCTTTCACATTGTGGCGCATCATGTCGATATAGGTGGCGCCGTCGCCTTTGGCGTCGCTGAGCGTATCAGAATAGAGCGTGCCGCCCAGCCGGGCCCCGGTCTCCGCCGCAATCCGTTTCGCCAGCCGCGGATCCGAGACATTCTCCAGAAACACCGCCGGAACCTTGTTGTCCCGCACATCGTCAATAATGCGGGCGATATCCTTGGCGCTCGGCTCGCTTTCCGTCGAAACGCCCTGCGGCGCCAGAAAGACGATTCCGTATCGCGCCGAAAAATAACCGAAGGCGTCATGGGTTGAAACAACCCGGCGGCGCGCCTGCGGGATTGCGTTCACCGTCTTGACGATCTCTTCATCAAGCGCCTTCAGTTCGTCGATATAGGCGCGGGCGTTCTCTTCATATATTTCGGCGCCGTCGGGGTCGACGCGTGCGAGCCCGTCGCGAATTTCTTCGACATAGATTTTGGCGTTGGCCACATCCTGCCAGGCGTGCGGATCGACGCCTTCTTCATGGCTGCGCGCCTTGACGCCATTGCCAAGCGGCACAAGCAAGCCATGATTTTTTGTTGCATCGATCAGACGCTGGAGCCATCCCTCGAAATCGAGTCCATTGACGAAGATAATCCGCGCCTCGGCGATCTTCCGCCCGTCCACCGGGCTTGTCTGATAGACATGCGCATCGCTATCGGGGCCAACAATCGTCGTGACGGAAACGCGGTTGCCGCCGACCTGTCGCACAAGATCGCCAATGATCGAGAAGCTGGCCACAACCGGCAATTTTTCCTTTGGCGCCGGTTGCGCAGATGCGGGCGCGACGCCGGCGAGAACAGCGCACAAAACGGCAAGCAAAAATCGGCGCTTTGTCATGAGCCTCATCCTTCAAGATGCCGGCGCGGACGGCGCAGACGCAGCAGCCCCCCGGCCCGGCCAAACACCAGCGATATAAAATAAACGATTCCGGCCGCGAGAATGATCGCCGGCCCCGTCGGGGCGCCGGTTTCATTCGAATAGACAAGACCGGCGTAGGCGCAGATTGCGCCAATGGCGGCGGATAGCGGCAGAGTCGCCGCCAGCCGCACGGTCCACAGCCGCGCCGCCGCCGCCGGCAACATAATCAATCCCACCGCCATCAAGGTGCCGAGCGCATGAAAGCCAGCGACAAGATTCAGGACGACAAGCGCGAGAAACAAAAACGGAATCGCTTCGCCCACTGCGCTGGTCTGACGCAAAAACATGGGATCGAGCGTATCAAGCACCAGCGCACGGTAGAAAATGGCCAGCGTCGCAAGCGTCAGGGTTGAAACGCCGGCAAGCAGGATCAGCGCGGCGTCATCCAGACCAACGACAGAACCAAACAACACATGCAGCAAATCGACATTGGAGCCACGCAACGACACCAGCGTCACGCCCAGCGCCAGCGAAACGAGATAGAAGGCGGCCAGAGACGCGTCCTCGCGCAAGGTCGTGAAACGTGACGCCAGACCGGTGGCGAAGGCGATCAGCAAGCCGGCCACAAGCCCGCCAAACGTCATCGCCGGTAAGGACAGGCCAGCGACAAGATAACCAACTGCGGCGCCGGGCAGGATGGCGTGCGAGAGCGCGTCGCCGGCCAGCGACATGCGTCGCAGGATCAGAAAGACGCCCAGCGGCGCGCCGGAGAGCGCCAGCGCCACCGAACCGATCAAGGCGCGGCGCATGAATTCATAATCGGCGAAGGGCGTGATGAAAATTTCAGCGATCATGCGTGATCATGCGCCTCGGTCTCGTCGATCAGGCATTCGCGCGCGTCTTTATCATAGGCTGCGGACATGGCGCGGGCGCGGGCGAGATTTTCCGGCGTCAATGTTTCGGCTGTCGCCCCCCAGGCGATGCGCTGACGCGCCAGCAAGAGGGTTTGCGGAAAAGCGCGCCGGGCGAGATCAAGATCATGCAGCACGGCGACAACGCTGCGTCCCTCGGCGATCCATTCCGAAATCAGCCCGAGAAGGTCGCTCGCCGTCGCCTCATCAATGGCGCCGAAGGGCTCGTCGAGCAAAATCACCGGCTGATCCTGAACGATCAACCGCGCAAACAGCGCGCGCTGCATCTGTCCGCCCGAAAGCGTGCCGATCGGACGCTCCTCCAGCCCGTCGAGGCCGACACGATGAAGAGCGCGCGTCACACGCACCGTCTCATCGGCGGCGATGCGGCCAAACAGACCCGCGCGGCGGGTTGCGCCCAGAGCGACGAAATCACGAAGATCAATGGGAAAACTGCGGTCGATATCGGTGAGCTGAGGCAAATAGGCGACATCGCGTGGCCCGCCGCCCATCCGTTCAATATGGCCGCCCAGCGGCGCGAGGAGACCAGCCAGCGCCTTGAGCAGAGTGGATTTGCCGGCGCCATTGGGGCCGCAGACCGCCAGCGCGGCGCCCGGCGCGATCACCCCGTCGAGATGGTGGACGGCGGGATGCCGATCATAGCCCAGCGTCAGATTGACCAGCCGGATCGGCCCCGGCGCGACGGCGGTGTGAGCGGAGGTCAATGCAACGCCCAAAATACGCTCGCCCATAGCGTCGCGAGCAACAGAGAAAGATAAGCCAGACGCCCGATCGCCGATCGCCCGAGCAGCGAGGCGGCGCGCAGGGTCGCGTCTTTCATTCCGGGGGCGACGGAATCATGCGCATGATCATGAGAATGCTCATGAAAATCATGGAGATGGCCGCCGCCGGCCAGATGGCCCGCCGGCGCAGGATCGATGGGGGAGGTGCGGCTCATCGGAAAACGTTATAAAGTAACGGCGCTGTGGGCAAGCGCCGAGCAAGCACAGGGGCGGGGAATAAGCGGACGCGACCCCGGTTTCCCGCGTGAGGGGAATTTACAGCGCCTGCGGACTCTGGTATCTCCCCGCCCTACGGGTCAGGCGCTCCGTTAGCGCCCAGCTTTCTATTACTTTTTGAACGCTCCCCGCCATTGCCGGCAGGGCTCCAGACACAGGATGGTTTCGTGCAAGTTCTCGTTCGCGACAACAATGTCGATCAGGCTCTGAAAGCGCTGAAGAAAAAGATGCAGCGCGAAGGCATTTTCCGCGAAATGAAGCTGCGCGGCCATTATGAGAAGCCGTCCGAGAAGCGCGCCCGCGAGAAGGCTGAAGCCGTCCGCCGCGCCCGCAAACTCGCCCGCAAGAAGTTGCAGCGCGAGGGCCTGCTGCCGGTCAAGGCCAAGACGGTCGGCCGCTAAACGCGATTTGCCGTTGTTTTTATCCGGCAACGCACAATTTGTTAAGGTTGACGCGGCTAACAATCAGCCAGTCATCGGCGTGTCCGATTATTGCTGAGAGGGTTTAGCATGGGCTTTCGCCATGCGGCGGCGGAGCGTCGCCCGTTTTCCTGTAATCTGTTCGACATGCGCCGCGCCGGCATCGCGACGCTGGCGCTGCTGTCACTGGCCGGCTGCGAAACCGCAACCGGCATTCGTCCGCCCGGACGCGGCATCGCCGAAATCTCGGATGCGGATTCGCGTTCCTCAGCGGCCAATATAGAGTCGCTGACCGACGTCATCAAACGCAATCCGTCGAGCGCCGAGGCTTACAACACCCGTGGCGCCGCCTATGCCCGCGCCGGCAATTTCTCCGATGCGGTGAACGATTTTTCGCAGGCGATCAAACTCGATCCCAACAGCGCAGCGGCCTACACCAACCGCGCCCTCGCCTATCGGCAGATGGGACAGAACGACGCCGCCCGCAATGATTTTGACCATGCGATCCAGGTCAATCCCAATCATGCCCCGGCCTATGTCGGCCGCGCCAATCTTGAACGCGCGCGCGGCGGCTACGATCAGGCGCTGAACGATCTCAACACCGCCATTCGGCTGAATCCCGAGAACGCGCAGGCTTTCCACGCCCGCGGCCTGGTTAATCAGAAGCGCGGCGACGACACGCGGGCGGTCAGCGATTTTGACAACGCCATCGATCGCGATCCCTTCGTCGCGGCGCCCTATCAGGCGCGCGGCGAGAGCCTTGTCGCGCTTGGCAAATATGACAAGGCGATCGAGGATTTTAACGCGGCGCTCAACGTCAATAACAAGAGCGCGCTGGCATGGGCCTGGCTCGGCCTCGCCTATGACAAGAGCGGCAATGCGCAAAAGGCCAAGGAAGCCTATCAGCGCGCCCAGCAGATCGATCCCTCGCAACCGGCTCCGCCGCGCGCGTCGCGTAGCTGACGCCTCTGGCGCCGGGCTCTTTGCCCGGCCCTTTCGCCCAGGCTCTTGCGCGGCGCCGGCTTTTCCGGCAAGCCATTCGTCGTCACGCGCTCAGGCCATATCCTGCAGGCGACGCCACCGCGCCTCAGCCATGTGACATATCCGGCGACACATCCGGCCACATCCGCCGGCGCCGATCCTCGATAGTGGAAGATTTTTCTCTTCATGGCTCGCGACGTATCCGACACAACGCCCATCGACTCCCGAGACGCGCTCGTTCAATGGCTCGAAGCTGGCTGCAAAGGCGCCGGCGCGACGCTGCGCATCGGCACCGAACACGAGAAAATCCCTTTCTATAAGGATACGCTGACTCCCGTTCCCTATGATGGCGTCAAGGATCGCGGCGGCATTCGCGCTTTGCTTGAAGGCTTGCAGGCGCAAATTGGCTGGGAGCCGATCATGGATCGGGACGCGCTCATCGGTCTGGCCGATTTGCAAGGCGGCGGAGCCATCTCGCTCGAACCCGGCGGACAATTCGAACTCTCCGGCGCGCCGCTCCTCGACGCGCATGAAACTGCACAAGAGCTGAACCAGCATTTTACGGCGCTGCGTACGGTCGCACGCGAGATCGGCGTCGAATTCCTTGATCTCGGAAGCAGTCCGAAATGGTCGCGCGCGCAAACGCCCGTCATGCCCAAGCAGCGTTATGCGATTATGACGAAATACATGCCGAAGGTCGGTTCACGCGGCCTCGACATGATGTTTCGCACCGCGACGGTGCAGGTCAATCTCGACTTTGTCAGCGAAGCCGACATGGTCAAGAAAATGCGCGTCGGACTGGCCTTGCAGCCAATCGTCACGGCGCTTTTCGCCAATTCGCCCTTTCTCGACGGCATACCGACGGGCCGTCTCTCGGAACGCTCCTTCATCTGGCGCGACACTGATCCGGACCGCACCGGCATGTTGCCTTTCGCATTCGAATCCGGTTTCGGCTTCGAGCGCTATGTCGATTATGCGCTCGATGTGCCGATGTATTTCGTCAAGCGCGGCGATGTTTATCACGATGTCGCCGGCGCCAGTTTCCGCGATCTGCTGGATGGCAAGCTGCCGCAACTTCCGGGCGAGCGCGCCGTGCTGTCCGACTGGGCCAATCACCTCTCGACGATTTTTCCCGAAGTGCGCCTCAAGACCTATCTTGAGATGCGCGGCGCCGATGGCGGACCGCGCACGCATATGACCGCGCTCGCGGCGCTGTTCGCCGGCCTGTATTACGATTCAGTTGCGCTCGACGAAGCCTATGAACTCGCCAAAGGCTGGAGCGCCGCAGCGCGTGAAGCCCTGCGCGCCGATGTGCCGACGCAGGGCCTTGCGGCGCAAATCAATGGTCGCTCGGTTCGCGAGATCGCGCGCGACACCCTCGCCATCGCCGGGCGCGGCCTCGTCCGCCGGGCGCGCCGTAACGCTGACGGCGAAGACGAAACCATCCATCTCGCGCCGCTGCACGCGATTGTCGACGCTGGCAAGAGCCTCGCCCAGCATCGACTGGACGCCTACAACGAAAAATGGCGCGGATCGATCGACCGCGCCTTTTCGGATTGCCTTATGACGATGTAAGCGCCGCTGAGTTTAGCGGGGCAGCATTTCGTTCAACAGCCGGAAGGGCGGGAACGACGCCAGATTGGGCGCATTCGAGGCGGTCTGGAACAGGCCGTCCTGCGACGAGGTATAGGCGAGCGCCGGCGAGGCCGGTTTGGCGGCGCGCACATGGCCGCCAATCTTGACGCAACCGGTTGATCCAGAAACAGCAACGTAATCAGCGCCGTAGCGGGCGCAATTGCCGGCGTCCTCGGCGTGCGCGGGGGCGATGGCCCCAAGCGCGACAAGCATGACCGCACAGGCGGCAGAAGCGTGATCACGGAACGAGAAGCGGCCTGCGGCAAAAGTCATACGATTTGTCTCCGATCCATCGACGCCGTCCTCGAAGGGATGTGCGCGTCATGGCCCGATCTGTTGGTCGCCGGCGAAGAGACCTTTTCAGGCGTCGCCGTGTTCACTCACGTTACTCAAACCAAACATCGTGGCAGGATCGTGTCGTATGGGATGCGTCACAATTGTCACAAGTGGATAAAACCACTGAAATATTTATTTTTGGTTTATTCGAAAAAAACTTTCACCGCCGCCAGTCGCCCAGGGTCGCCTGGACCACGGCCAGCGCAGCCACGGCGGCCGTATCGGCGCGCAATATCCGCGGCCCCAGAGAAAGTCTGACGACAT
>JALRFG010000149.1 GCA_023253795.1 Methylocystis sp. | reverse complement strand
CGTCGGCGCGGAGATCACCGCCGATCATTTCGTCGTCGGCCAGTTCGTCGACGTCACCGGCACCAGCACCGGTAAAGGCTTCGCAGGTCCGATGAAGCGTTGGGGTTTCGGTGGTCTGCGCGCCACCCACGGCGTTTCGGTGTCGCATCGTTCGCATGGTTCGACCGGTGGTCGTCAGGATCCCGGCAAGACCTTCAAGAATAAAAAGATGGCCGGCCATATGGGTGTCGATCGCGTGACGACGCAGAATCTGCGCGTTGTGCAGACCGATGTCGCCCGCGGCCTGGTGCTCGTCGAAGGCGCCGTTCCCGGCACCGCCGGCGGCTGGATTTTTGTGCGTGACGCCGTCAAGCGCGCGCTGCCGAAAGATGCGCCGCAGCCCGGCAAGTTCCGCCTCGAAGGCGGCGCCAAGGCTGACGCCGCTCCGGCTAACGACGAAAACAAGGAGGACTGAGCCGTGAAGATCGACGTCACGTCGTTCGACGGCCAGAAGGCCGGTTCGATCGAGCTTTCCGATGATGTGTTCGGCCTTGAGCCGCGCAAGGATCTCATCTTCCGCATGATCCGCTGGCAGCTCGCCAAGCGTCGTGCGGGCACGCACGCGGTGAAGAACCGCGCTGAGATCGCCCGCACCGGCAAGAAGATGTATAAGCAGAAAGGCACCGGCGGCGCTCGTCACGGTTCCGGTCGCGCTCCGCAGTTCCGTGGCGGCGGTCGCGCCTTTGGTCCGCAGGTTCGCAGCCATGAGCACGATCTGCCGAAGAAAGTGCGCCAGCTTGCGCTGAAGCACGCGCTCTCCGCGAAGGCGAAGAACGGCGGCATCATCGTCTGGGAAAAGGCTGAACTGGCCGAGGCGAAGACGAAGATCTTGGCGGGCGGTTTCGCCAAGTCCGGTCTGTCCAGCGCGCTGATCATCGATAGCGCCGCTCCGCAGCAGAACTTTGCGCTCGCTGCGCGCAATATTCCGCTCATCGACGTTCTTCCGGTTGAAGGCGTCAATGTTTACGACATCATCCGCCGCGAGAAGCTGGTCTTGACCCGCGCCGCCGTGGACGCGCTGGAGGCGCGCCTGAAATGAGCAAGGATGTGCGCCATTACGACGTGATCGTCGCGCCGGTGATTACCGAAAAGGCGACGATGGCGTCTGAGAACAACAAGGTGGTCTTCAAGGTGGCGAAGACCGCGACCAAGCCGCAGATCAAGGCGGCGGTCGAGGGTCTTTTCGACGTGAAGGTCGAGGCGGTCAACACGCTTGTTCGCAAGGGCAAGGTGAAGGCGTTCCGCGGCGTTCGCGGCCAGCAGAGCGACGTCAAGAAAGCCGTCGTGACGCTCGCCGAAGGCCACAAGATCGACGTGACCACCGGTCTGTAAGGAACGCGTGAGGATAGTAAAATGGCGCTGAAGACATTCAAGCCGGTCACGCCGAGCCTTCGCCAGCTCGTCATTGTCGACCGCAGCGAACTCCACAAGGGCAAGCCGGTCAAGACTTTGACCGAGGGCAAGTCCTCGAAGGGCGGCCGCAACAACGCCGGCCGCATCACGGTTCGTTTCCGTGGCGGCGGACATAAGCAGTCGTACCGCATCGTTGACTTCAAGCGCCGCAAGCTTGACGTCGTCGGCAAGGTGGAGCGTCTGGAATATGATCCGAACCGCACCGCTTTCATTGCGCTGATCCGCTACGCCGACAATGAGCTGGCCTATATCCTCGCCCCGCAGCGTCTGTCTGTCGGCGATGAGGTGATCGCCGGCCAGCAGGTCGACGTGAAGCCGGGCAACGCCATGCCGATCGCCAATATTCCGGTCGGCACGATCGGTCACAACGTCGAGATGAAAATCGGCAAGGGCGGCGTCATCGCCCGTTCGGCCGGCACCTATGCGCAGATCGTCGGTCGCGACCAGGGTTATGTGATCCTGCGTCTCAACTCCGGCGAGCAGCGCCTGGTTCATGGCCAGTGCTTCGCCACCATCGGCGCGGTTTCGAATCCTGACCACATGAACACCTCGGTCGGCAAGGCCGGTCGTTCGCGCTGGCTGGGCCGTCGTCCGCACAATCGCGGCGTCACCATGAACCCGATCGACCATCCGCACGGAGGTGGCGAGGGTCGCACCTCGGGCGGCCGTCATCCGGTTACGCCGTGGGGCAAGCCGACCAAGGGCAAAAAGACCCGCAGCAACAAATCCACCGATCGTTTCATTGTGTCGTCGCGGCACAACCGCAAGAAGAAGGGCTAATCCATGGCTCGCTCGATCTGGAAAGGCCCGTTCGTCGACGGCTATCTGCTGAAGAAGGCAGAAACCTCACGCGCTTCCGGCCGCTCCGAAGTCATCAAGATCTGGAGCCGTCGCTCCACCATTCTGCCGCAGTTCGTCGGGTTGACCTTCGGCGTGCATAACGGTCAGAAGCATATTCCTGTGTCGGTCAGCGAAGACATGATCGGACACAAGTTCGGTGAATTCGCTCCGACGCGCACCTACTATGGCCACGCGGCGGACAAAAAGGCGAAGAGAGGCTAAACCCCGATGTCGAAGGAAGCCAATCCGCGCCGGGTTGCGGACAATGAAGCCAAAGCGGTTGCGCGCATGCTGCGCGTCTCCCCGCAGAAGCTCAATCTGCTTGCTCAGCTCATTCGCGGCAAGAAAGTCGATCGTGCGCTCGCCGATCTCGAATTTTCGAGAAAGCGTATTGCGCATGAGGTGAAGAAAACGCTTGAGAGCGCCATCGCCAACGCCGAGAACAATCATGGTCTCGACGTCGATGATCTCGTCGTCTCCCAGGCTTATGTTGGCAAGGCGATGGTGATGAAGCGCTTCAGCGCCCGCGCCCGTGGCCGCGCCAGCCGCATCGAAAAGCCTTTCGCCAATCTGACGATCATCGTGCGCGAAGTCGAAGCGCAAGCGAACGCCTAAAGGAAACAACCATGGGTCAGAAGGTTAATCCGATCGGGTTGCGCCTCGGCGTCAATCGCACTTGGGACTCGCGCTGGTTCGCGGGCAAGGGCGAATATGCCAAGTTGCTGCACGAAGATATGACAATCCGTGAGGCGGTGTCGAAGACGCTGAAGCAAGCGGCGGTGTCTAAAATCATCATCGAGCGTCCGCATAAAAAATGCCGCGTGACAATTCATTCTGCGCGTCCAGGCGTTGTGATCGGCAAGAAGGGCGCGGATATCGATAAAATCCGCAAGCTTGTTGGCAAGCTCACGGGCAGCGAAGTCGTAATTAATATTGTCGAGGTGCGTAAGCCCGAGACAGAAGCTGCTTTGGTGGCGGAGTCTATCGCGCAGCAACTCGAGCGCCGCGTGGCTTTCCGTCGCGCGATGAAGCGTGCTGTGCAGTCGGCGATCCGTCTCGGCGCGCAGGGCATTCGTATTAATTGTTCGGGTCGTCTAGGCGGCGCGGAAATCGCGCGTTTGGAATGGTATCGCGAGGGACGCGTTCCTTTGCATACGTTGCGCGCGGATGTTGATTATGGCACGGCGACAGCGCATACCGCCTATGGCGCTTGCGGCATTAAAGTTTGGATCTTTAAAGGAGAAATCCTTGAGCATGATCCAATGGCGCAAGACAAGCGCGCTGCTGAACAGTCTGCGGGCGGCGTGACAGGCGAGCATGGCGAGCGTGAACGTGAGCGTGGCGATCGCCGTCGTCGCGAACCTCGTGAACCGCGTGACGTCGCGTAAGGCGTCGAAAGAACAAGTTTAAAGAGCATTCATCATGTTGCAACCCAAACGCACCAAGTTCCGCAAGGCCTTTAAAGGTCGTATTCATGGCGCCTCTAAAGGCGGCTTTTCGCTGAGCTTTGGTCAATTCGGCCTGAAGGCGATGGAGCCAGAGCGCATTACAGCACGGCAAATTGAGGCTGCGCGTCGCGCGATGACGCGTCATATGAAGCGCGCTGGTCGCGTGTGGATCCGCATCTTTCCAGATGTGCCGGTTTCAAAAAAGCCAACAGAAGTTCGAATGGGTAAAGGCAAGGGTGCGCCAGAATTATGGGCTGTGCGCGTCGCGCCGGGTCGCATCATGTTTGAAATCGACGGCGTGCCTGAGCCGCTCGCGAGAGAAGCATTGACCTTGGCGGCGGCGAAATTGCCGATCAAGACACGCTTCATCGAACGTATCGCCGAGTAAGGGGAAGAGAGATGAAATCCAAACAACGCATCTCTGATCTTCGCGCTATGAGCGATGACCAGCTTAATGATGAAGTGCTTAAGCTTAAGAAAGAACAGTTCAATATGCGCTTTCAGCGCGCAACTGGACAGCTTGAAAACACCTCCCAGGTGCGTGTCGTTCGTCGCGACATCGCTCGGGCTAAAACAATCGCCGCGCAGAAGCGCACGGAAAAGTAAGGTTTAGCGCCCATGCCGAAGCGAATTCTCCAAGGCGTCGTTGTCAGCGACAAGCAGAATAAAACGGTTGTTGTGAAGGTCGAGCGCCGTTTCACGCATCCTTTATTCCAAAAGACAGTGCGTCGTACTAAGAACTACCATGCACATAATGAAAGCGCCGTAATCAAAGTTGGCGATATGGTGACCATTGAAGAAACGGCGCCAATCTCAAAGTTGAAGCGGTGGCGTGTAATCGAAAATGCGTCGAAGGCATAAAAGCTGACGAAGTGTTTAATTTTTAATTGACGAGGTTTCCGGACGAAGTCGGCAAAGCCGAAACCAGACCGGAGTGAAAGGCGGATAAGCCATGATACAGATGCAAACCAATCTCGACGTCGCCGATAACTCAGGCGCCCGCCGTGTGATGTGCATCAAAGTGCTGGGCGGCTCCAAGCGCAAATACGCCGGCGTCGCGCCATCGACCCATTCGCACACCTGAACGATCAATCCCTCCGCCGCGGAACTTACGTAGGCACGACGCTCTCCGCTCCACAGGTACTTCTCTTGCTCTCGTTGTAACGCGCTGGCTCGCTCAATCCACGCGCTATCGCCCGTCGACTCAAAGAGCGCGATGTAACCCGCGATGAGATACACATAAT
>JALRFG010000148.1 GCA_023253795.1 Methylocystis sp. | reverse complement strand
AGGCCGGGCGCGACAAAGGCGTAAATCTGCGCCAGCACCACCGGGCAGGACAAAAACGCCGCCATAAACAGCGCCACTTTCATCTGGGTGAAGAAATATTCTTGCGGCGCGGTATAGATCAGCTTCGCTTCCGGTCCTGCGACCTGCGTATAGGGGATCACCAGCAGATTGTAGATATCCTTGGCGAAGAAGAAGCAGATGACGAACATGACGAGAAAGGCGAGCAGCGATTTAATCAGCCGTTCGCGCAATTCCATCAGATGTTCGATCAACGGCGCCTTGCTGGCCTCGATCTCCGCATCATCGGCCTCGTTCATGCCTGCGCGTCTCCGGACGAAACCTTGTCTGTCGCAGGCCCGGCGTCCGCCGCAGGAGTCGTGTCGGCGGCGGCCTGTTGCGCGGGTTTAGACGGCGTCAGTCTGGTCTGGGCGGCGATCGCTTCGGTCATCTGTTTGCGCGCTTCAATCAGCGGATCGAAAGCGGCGTCGAGACTGGTCGATGTGCGCAACGCGGTTTTGGTCGCGTCGACTTCTTTGCGCAGGTCGTCCAGCTCCGCCTCGCGCATCGCTTCCATAAATTGTCCCTGAAACTCGGCCGCCATGCGGCGCATCCGTCCCGTCGCCTGCCCCAGTGTGCGCAACACACGCGGCAAATCCTTCGACGGGATCGCGACCAGCGCGACAATGCCGATAACCAGAAGTTTTCCGGGGTCGAGATCGAACATGTGCCTATTCGCCTGCGCGCCGCGCGGAGGATGCGACTGCGCCGGGGGTCAGACCTTATTGCCGTCGGCGGATTTGTCGTCGATGGCGCGCGGTTCCGTCGGCTTGTCCCCGGCGATTTCTTCTTCGGCGAGGCCCTTCTTGAAGGCTTTGATGCCCTTGGCGACGTCGCCCATCACATCGGAGATCTTGAACTTGCCGCCAAACAGCACAAACACCACGCCGCCGACGATGATCCAGTGCCAGATCGACAAACTGCCCATAATGCTGGCCTCCAAAGCGCAAATATCTCCGGATCAGGCGATCCGATTGGCCGCAAGGTAAGCCTCCGGCGCCTCAAAAACAAGGCGCGCAGGAGGATAGGTGACGCTGACGGGCGACCGGCTCAGTCTGCGTCGTCGTCTGTTTCGTGACCCGTTAGACGGCCAATTTCCTGGTCATTCTCGTGGCCCGGCTGATCGTCCGCTTCCGCGTCGATCTCGAGGTCGGTCTCATGGTCATCCTGATGGCCGAGTTCCTCGCCAGCCGCGTCGGCCATCGCTTCGACAGCCTCCGCTTCTTCCGGAAACTCCATGTCCAGCAGCAGCGGCGCCTCGTCCTCCAGCGGATCCTCGTCGTCGCGCAGCGCCTCGTCGTCGGAAGGCTGCGGCACGCCGAAGCCCTTGGGCAGGCGTCCGTCGAACAGGCCGGCGCCTTTCAGCTCCTCCAGCCCCGGCAGATCGGTGATCTGCTCCAGGCCAAACTGCATCAGGAATGCGTCGGTGGTGCCATAGGTGATCGGTCGGCCGGGCGCCTTGCGGCGTCCACGCAGCCGGATCCAGCCGGTTTCCAGCAGAACGTCGAGCGTGCCCTTGGAGATGGCGACGCCGCGAATTTCTTCGATCTCGGCGCGGGTCGTCGGCTGGTGATAGGCGATGATCGCCAGCGTCTCCAGCGCGGCGCGCGACAGTTTCTTTTCCTCGACCTGCTCACGGGCGAGAATCCACGACAGATCGGCGGCGGTGCGGAAAAACCACTTCTTGCCGACGCGAGTGAGATTCACGCCGCGCGCGGCGTAATGGTCGCGCAAACGTTCCAGCACGTCGTCGAGTGCAACGGACTCGTCGATGCGGCGGGACAGGTCCGTCTCATCCAGCGGTTCGGTGGCGGCGAACAGCATCGCCTCAACGATGCGCTCGGCCTCGTGCAGCGCGGCTTCGTAGCGCGCAAGCTCTTCGTCGCTATTCACGTCGAATAGTTCGATCTTTTCGGCTGGCTGCGCCAATCCGCATTCTCCCCGATCACGACGCCTCAGCCGGGAATAATCCGGCGTTCGGCTCCTCTTGGTCCGAAGACCGTCGGCGCATCCACAAGGGCGCGAAGGGACGGTCCTGTCGGATATCTAAACGCCCTTCCCGCACCATTTCGAGCGAGGCGGAAAAGGCCGAAGCGCGCACGGTGCGCGCCGTTTGCATGTCTGCGCAGTAATGCAGCAGGAAGTCGTCGAGCACGGTCCATTCCGCCGCTACGCCGGCGAGACGCTCCAGCGCCTCGCGCGCTTCGGCGAGCGACCAGACTGTGCGCTGCTTGAGCACAACGCGCGACGTCACCGACTTCTGTCTTTGACGGGCGTAGGCCGAGAGCAGATCGAACAGCTTGGCCTGATATTTCGGCTGGGAGATCGTCTCGATCCCCTCCGGGCCGCCGCGCATGAACATGTCGCGGCCGAGCTGGGCGCGCTGGGTCAGGCGGTCGGCGGCGAGGCGGATCAGTTCAAGCTGACGCAGCCGCTCGGCCAGCGCCGCCGCCAGATCGACGGCTGAGGGCTCTTCGCCGTTTTTGGGCTGCTCGGGCAGCAAAAGGCGCGATTTGAGAAAGGCGAGCCAAGCCGCCATCACCAGATAATCGGCGGCGAGCTCCAGCCGCACCTTGCGGGCGGCTTCGATGAAGGCGAGATATTGCTCGGCCAGCGCCAGGATGGAAATGCGCGCCAGATCAACCTTCTGGCGACGGGCAAGCTCAAGCAGGAGATCGAGCGGCCCCTCGAATCCGTCAACGTCGACGAGGAAGGCTTCCTCTTCGCCGTGCGGTCCGTCTTCCAGCTCGAACGCCAGCTCCTGCGCCATCATCACCCTTCACGCGACTCATCGCGCCGGAGCGCGAAATCAGGTCGGGAGAATGGTTGTTTTGGCCGGCGCCCGCAAGCAAAGCGCCGGCTCTGGATCGGCAATCCACAGGATTGACCGTGCCGCGCCGGACCGCGCCGCGGCGAAACCGCCGGCAAGAGGACGAATATCCTTGCATTTCGCGGGTCGTCGCGTGCTAGAAGGCGGCCCAGCTATTGCAAAACGAAGGGTTCCGATGCCTGAAGTTATTTTTACCGGCCCCGCGGGCCGGCTTGAAGGCCGTTTTCACCAGTCTACCACGCGTGGTGCGCCGCTGGCGATCATCCTGCATCCGCATCCGCAGTTCGGCGGCACGATGAACAACCAGATTGTCTACAATATGTATTATTCCTTCGCCGAGCGAGGGTTTTCGGTTCTGCGCTTCAATTTCCGGGGCGTCGGCCGTTCGCAGGGCAATTTCGATCACGGTTCGGGCGAACTGTCCGACGCCGCCGCCGCGCTCGACTGGGCGCAGGGCGTCAATCCCGAGGCGCGCGCCTGCTGGATCGCCGGCGTCTCCTTCGGCTCGTGGATCGGCATGCAGTTGCTGATGCGCCGCCCGGAGATCGAAGGCTTCATTTCGGTGGCCCCGCCGGCCAATCGTTTCGACTTCTCTTTCCTCGCCCCCTGCCCGTCCTCGGGCCTGTTCGTTCACGGCGATCTCGATCGCGTCGCGCCGCTCAAGGAAGTGACGCCGCTGATCGAAAAGCTGAAGACGCAAAAGGGCATTGTCATCGAGCACGCTGTGGTCGAAGGCGCCAATCACTTTTTCGAAAACCGGGTTGAGCCGCTGATCGCGCATGTCGACGCCTATCTCGACCGGCGTCTCGGCAATCCGACGCGTATCGCGATTCCCTCGCGCGGCGACTGATCAGCTAACGCCCGTCGCTTGCGCCCGCGCCAGCACGCCGCCGCACATCGGCTGCGGCGCGCCGGTCGTCGTCGGAAAAGTGAGCGGCAGGCCTTCTGCGACCCGCGCAGCGAGATAGGCGAAGGCCTGCGCCTCCATGGAGTCGGCCGACCAGCCAATCGCGTCCGCCGTCGTCACCCTGCACGGCAGGCGCATCACCAGTTCCCGCACAAGGATCGGATTACGCGCGCCGCCACCGCAGACGATCAGCAATTGCGGCTGTGTCGGCAGATGCGGAAACAGCCGCAGAACCGATGCGGCGGTGAAGGCGGTGAGCGTCGCCGCCGCGTCTTCGGTCGAGAGCCGCTCGACGGCGTCGAGCGCGAAAGCGTTGCGATCAAGCGATTTCGGCGGCGGCTGATCGAAGAAGGGATGCGCCAGCATCCGCAGTAAGGCCGCTTCATTGACCCGTCCGCGCGCCGCCATATGGCCATGACGATCAATCGGCGCGCCGGTGCGATGAAGCATGAGATCATCAATCAGCGCATTGCCCGGACCGGTGTCGCAGGCGATGGGGGACATGCCGTCGTCAACATAAGTGACATTGGCGACGCCGCCGATATTCAACAGCGCCACCTCGCCCTTCATGCCGCCGGCGGCGACAAGCGCGCGATGAAACACCGGCACAATGGGCGCGCCCTCGCCGCCCGCCGCAATATCGGCGGCGCGAAAATCATAGGCCACGTCGATTCCCAGTCGCGCCGCCAGCGCCGGCCCGTCGCCGATCTGGATTGTCAGACGCTGCTTCGGCCGATGCAGCACGGTTTGGCCATGGAATCCGACGAGATCGATGGTGGACGCCTCAATGGCGTTGGCGGCGAGAAACGCTTCGACCGCTTCCGCATGACGATCCGTCACCATGCGTTCGGCGAAAGCCAGCACGCCCGGACGCGCGTCGCGATCCGTCAGCGAAGCCGCCTCGCCCAGCGCATTGCGCAACAACGCGCGGTCGGAGTCATTGTAGGGAAAATGACCAGCGGGTCCGAGCGCGACCTGCGCGTCGCCATCCGTCTCAATAAGCGCAACGTCGACGCCGTCCATCGACGTGCCGGACATCAGACCAATAGCGCGATAAAGAGGCAAGCGAATCTCTCCTGAACAGGCTGAGGATAACAAGCTTTGCCTTGCCGCGCGCGTGGGAGCGCGCGTGCTGAATAATTATTGTTTTAGGACATTTTGTATGTATACATAGATATTGGTGGCGCATTATTACAACTGCATAAGACGCAGCACCC
>JALRFG010000147.1 GCA_023253795.1 Methylocystis sp. | reverse complement strand
AGACGATGATCGAGGCGGGGCTGCTGATCCATGGCGAAGACATTGCGGTTCCGTTCGATCGCTTTCGTAACCGGGTCATGTTTCCGATTTGTGACCGCGCCGGCCGGGTGATCGCTTTTGGCGGTCGCGCAATGGAGGCCGAGGCGCAGGCCAAATATCTCAACTCGCCGGAGACGCCGCTCTTTCACAAGGGCGCGACCCTTTACAACCTGCATAACGCCCGCAAAGCCGCGCATGAGACGGGAACGGTGATCGCCGTCGAGGGTTATGTCGACGTCATCGCGCTCGATGCGGCGGGCGTTCACAACGCCGTCGCGCCGCTCGGCACGGCCCTGACGCCGGATCAATGCGGCCTGCTCTGGCGCATGGCCGAGGAGCCGGTGTTGTGTTTCGACGGCGACAAGGCCGGGCTCAAGGCCGCCTTCCGCGCGGTCGACACGGCGCTGCCGCTGATCGGGGCAGGGCGAAGCCTGCGCTTCGTGCTGCTCTCCGGCGGCATGGACCCGGACGAATTGCTGCGCGCCGGCGGGCGGACGGCGGTCGCCCAGGCGCTGGCCTCGACCCTGCCGCTCGTCGATCTTCTGTGGATGCGCGAAACCGATGGGCTGGTTCTCGACACGCCGGAGCGGCGGGCGGGGCTGGAGCGCCGCCTGCGCGAGGTCGCCGGCCAGATCGCCGACGAGACGCTGCGGCGTCATTATCAGCAGGAACTCACAGATCGCCTCGCAAAACTGCTCGGGCGGGATCCCTCGCGCTTTTCCAATGGCCGGTCGACCGGGAGCGGGCGCGATTATACGCCGCGCTGGAATGGCGCTCCCGGACGCGCCGGGGCGGGCGGACCGTTGCGGGTCGGGCCGTCGCTCGCCAATTCGCCGCTGTTTCGCGGCGTCAGCGCGCCAATTGCGCCGCGTGAAGGATTGATTTTATTGATTTTAATGAATCATCCCGAGGTGCTGGCGGAGCGGGTCGACGAGATCGCCGAGCTGGATTTCGCCTCCCCGGAAGCCATTGCGCTGCGCGACGCTCTGGTGCGCTGGCGGGAGGCGGGGGGTGAAGAAACGCAGCTCCTTGCTGATTTTATTGAAGAAAATGGCTTGTCCGCCGCCGCCGGACGGTTGTCGGGCATGGTCGCCCATGCGGTGCTGTGGAGCGTGCGTCCCGAGGCGGCTCCGGCCGACGCCGCCGAGAGCCTGCGACAGGCTTTAGTCTTGCATCGTCGCGCGCGGGCGTTAAATAGAGAGCTTCGCGAGGTGGAGGCCCGGCTCGCTGATAATCCAAACGAGCGGGACGCCGCGCGCCTCAGGGACATTCAGACGCAACTGTCGGCGCTTGACGGCGCAGAGGCGGCATTGGAGGGCTTTGGCGCGCTCTCAGGACGTCCGTCGCGCTCTTTGTAGTCGCGGCCGTCGAGATAGCGGGGCGTTTACGTCCTTTTGAGAGATAGGGCTTTATCGGCGCGCGTGAACGTTGCGCGCGCCAGGGAAATTTCCGGCGGAAATTTCCGGCGAACCGCGACGGCTGGTTCGTATGACGAGAGACTGATGCGAGGGTTGACGACGCGCGAGGCGCGAAACGTCGACGGCTCGCCTGGAGCGTTTGATGGCGAAAAAAGACGCAGAAAAGGTCGATAACGAAGCGGGCGCGACAGCGGACGCCGCCGATGGGCCGTTGCTCGATCTCAACGACGCCGCCGTCAAGCGGATGATCAAGACCGCCAAGAAGCGCGGCTTTGTCACTTACGCTGAACTCAACGCCGTTCTGCCGTCCGAGGAAGTGTCGTCGGACCAGATCGAAGACGTCTATGCGATGCTCTCCGAAATGGGCATCACCGTTTCCGAAGCCGACGATCCCGACGACGCTGAGGAAGAAGAGCAGGCGGAAGAAGAAGCCGAAGGCGGCGATCTTGTCGAAGGCGCGCGCACAACGGCTGTTGCCACGCGCACCTCCGAGCCTGCTGACCGCACCGACGATCCGGTGCGTATGTATCTGCGCGAGATGGGTTCGGTCGAACTTCTGTCGCGTGAAGGCGAAATCGCCATCGCCAAGCGCATCGAGGCCGGCCGCGAAGCAATGATCGCAGGTCTGTGCGAAAGCCCGCTGACTTTCCAGGCGATTATCATTTGGCGCGAAGAGCTTGAAGCCGGCAAGGTATTGCTGCGTGACATCATCGATCTTGAAGCGACCTACGCGGGCCCGGACGGCAAGCAGACGGCGAAGCCCGCTGAAGAAACCGCGTCGACTGAGACGCCGGAAATGGCGCCGGCCACGGCGCCGCGCACGCCGCCCGCCGGATTGGGCGAAGAAGAAGCGCCGCCGGAAGAAAATTTCGAGGAAGAAGACGACATGGAGAATTCCGTGTCGCTTTCCGCCATGGAGGCCGAACTCAAGCCGAAAGTGCTTGAGACCTTCGCGCGCGTCGCCGACGCCTACAAGAAGTTGCGGCGTCTTCAGGATCAGAACGTCGAGAACAAGCTCAAGAACGAAACGCTGACGCCGGCGCAGGACCGTAAATACAAGACGCTCAAGAAAGAGATCGTCACCGACGTCAAATCGTTGTCGCTGAACCAGAACCGCACCGAGGCGCTGGTCGAGCAACTCTACGACATCAACAAGCGTCTCATTGGCTATGAGACAAAGCTGCTGCGTCTCGCCGACAGCCATGGCGTGGCGCGCGAAGATTTCATCGACAAATTCCATGGCTCCGAACTCGATCCCAAATGGGTGATGCGGGTCGCCAAGCTCGGCTCCAAAGGCTGGAAGGAATTCGTCGCCGAAGAGAAAGACCGCATTAAGGATCTGCGCACCGAAATTCATGCGCTGGCGACTGAGACGGGTCTCGAAATCTCCGAGTTCCGCAAGATCGTCCATATGGTGCAGAAGGGCGAGCGCGAGGCGCGTCAGGCGAAGAAGGAAATGGTCGAGGCCAATCTGCGTCTCGTGATTTCCATCGCCAAGAAATACACCAATCGCGGCCTGCAATTCCTCGACCTCATTCAGGAAGGCAATATTGGCCTGATGAAAGCGGTCGATAAATTCGAATATCGGCGCGGCTATAAATTCTCGACCTACGCCACCTGGTGGATTCGTCAGGCGATCACCCGTTCGATCGCCGATCAGGCGCGCACCATCCGCATTCCGGTGCATATGATCGAAACGATCAACAAGATCGTCCGCACCTCTCGCCAGATGCTGCATGAGATTGGCCGCGAGCCGACGCCGGAAGAGCTTTCCGAAAAACTCGCCATGCCGCTCGAAAAAGTGCGCAAGGTGCTCAAGATCGCCAAGGAGCCGATCTCGCTCGAAACGCCGATTGGCGACGAAGAGGATTCGCATCTCGGCGATTTCATCGAGGACAAGAACGCCGTGCTGCCGATCGAGGCGGCGATCCAGTCCAATCTGCGTGAAACTACGACGCGCGTGCTGGCTTCGCTGACGCCGCGCGAAGAACGCGTGCTGCGCATGCGTTTCGGCATTGGCATGAACACCGATCATACGCTGGAAGAAGTCGGCCAGCAGTTCTCGGTGACGCGCGAACGTATTCGTCAGATTGAGGCGAAGGCGCTGCGCAAGCTCAAGCATCCGAGCCGAAGCCGCAAGCTGCGCAGCTTCCTCGACAATTAATCAAAAACACGCCGGCGCTTCTCTTTCAGAATCGCCGGCGTTTTTCATTCTCCGCCACGACGCCGCAGCCTTCTACAATGGAACGCGTTATGGACGATCTCGCGCTCGCGCGTAGCCTGCATGTCGTCGCCGTCGTTTTATGGATTGGCGGCGTCGGCTTTGTGACGACCGTTCTCTTGCCCGCGATCCGCCGCCTGAAAGCCCCGGAAGAGCGCGTCGCTTTTTTCGACGCCATCGAACGCCGCTTCGCCTGGCAGGCGCGCGCAACGACGCTGATAGCGGGGTTGAGCGGCTTTTACATGAGCTGGCGTTTCGATCTGTGGAGCCGGTTCGACAGTCTGCATTTCTGGTGGATGCACGCGATGGTCGCGGTCTGGCTGCTCTTCACCCTGATGCTGTTTGTGGCCGAGCCGCTGTTTCTTCATCGCTGGTTTCAGGCGCAGGCCGAGCGGCGCCCGGCGGAGACCTTCGCCCTGATCGAGCGCCTGCACCGCTTTTTGTTGACGATCAGCCTGCTGACCGTGCTGGGCGCGGTGGCGGGCAGCCATGGCTTCGGCTTTTGAGGTCATAAACCGCGGCGTGAATGTCAATTTCAATATCAATGATTATTAAAAACAATAGTTTACGTCGCCGGATTCATTACCAAAGCTTAATCCAGCTTTAAGTCGGGCGACAGGCTGGCATATTCTCCTACCCCGGCCATCGGCGTATAGTGATCCTCGTTGCGGTTGGCGATTTCGCGGACCGCCCATTGCGAGCGAACCGAACCGGGGCGCTCGCCAGGAGGTTGAAAACTATGGCGAATTCAATGCCTGCTATCGCTGATGGCGGTCTTGCGCATTATCTTGCGGAAATTCGTCGCTTCCCCATGCTGGAGCCCCAGCAGGAATATATGCTTGCCAAGCGCTGGCGTGAGCATGAAGACCCGAAGGCTGCGCAGGAGCTCATCACCTCGCATTTGCGTCTCGTCGCCAAGATCGCCATGGGCTATCGCGGCTACGGCCTGCCGATCGGGGAGATCATCTCGGAAGGCAACGTCGGTCTGATGCAGGCGGTCAAACGCTTCGAGCCCGATCGCGGCTTCCGTCTCGCCACCTATGCGATGTGGTGGATTCGCGCCTCGATCCAGGAATACATCCTGCGCTCGTGGTCGCTCGTGAAAATGGGCACCACCGCCAGCCAGAAGAAACTGTTCTTCAATCTGCGCAAGGCCAAGAGCCGCATCTCCGCCTATGAGGAGGGCGATCTCAAGCCTGAGAACGTCGAGAAAATCGCGACGCGTCTCGGCGTCTCGAAGCAGGACGTGATCGACATGAACCGCCGCATGGGCGGCGACGCCTCGTTGAACTCGCCGCTGCGCGAGGAAGGCGAAGGCGAGTGGCAGGACTGGCTGGTCGACGACAGCGACGATCAGGAACAT
>JALRFG010000146.1 GCA_023253795.1 Methylocystis sp. | reverse complement strand
AGCACATCCGGAACGGGCGCCTCCGGATCACCACCCAGAAAACCGGAACCCTGATCGACATCCCGATAGGGAGCCACCTCGAAAAGATTATCGCCGCCAGCCCGACCGGAGATCTGGCGCTTGTCGCCGTGCAGAAGACTGGCAACGCCATGACAAACGGATCATTCGGTAATTGGTTTCAGAAGGCGGCAGAAGCAGCCGGAGTGAAGGGCAATGCACATGGCCTCCGGAAGGCGGCGGCAGTCAGGCTTGCCGAGGCAGGATCCACCATCCCGGAGATGAACGCCGTCTTCGGATGGACCGGATCACGGATGGCTATGTATTACATCGAACGAGCAAGCCGGAAGACATTAGCCGACAATGCAGCCGCCAGACTTGTCCCGGTAAATTCATCCAAAAAAGACGCCAATTAACCCGGACATTTGTTCTGACGAATGCCCTCAAAAATCTCTATTCATCGCCATTGACATGCGAACAAATAATGGACGGCGCTGTTACAACGGTGTGAATTTTTGTTACAACGCTAGAAAAAAGCCTCGCAAATCCAATGACTTGCGAGGCAATTTTTCAGATATGGGATTACTGCATTCATTCCCATACGGCGAGCGCGCGGGCGAAAGGCATGACCGACGCGGAATATCTCGAAATGCTGGCGATCATTGGCATGGCTGCGGAGACCAACCGTCTGGTGACGGCGTTGGGGACGCCGGTTGATGCGGCTTATAAGGTTTAGGCGCGTCGGATTTAAACCGTTCGGGTCGTGTCCGTTGGACGTTCGCGTAATGGCACAAGATCCCAGCGAGTTTTAAACACGGTGTCACAAATATTCGACGAGCCAAAGCCGTCGGAGAAACTGACATTGCCACGGGTATGATGAAAGCCATGCGCCTCAGTCGAGAGCATTTTACCCAGCATCCAGCGCCAGCCGGTTTCCTTGCGAAGCAGGAGGCCGAAGTCGTAGCCGGAATGTTCATAGACGCCGCCAAAGGCGCCGGCGCTGACGATTAGTGCGTGAAAGATGAAATTCGTTCCGCCGCCGCCAATCAGGATAAGCGGGATAAGATAGGGGCAAACAATCTCAAGAAAAAAATCCTCCGCGCTCATATAGCATGCGCTGATGGCCCGGCTTGCGCGCGTGGTATGATGAAGCGCATGACCAAATTTGCGCATATTGGTCGGCTCGTGCAGCACAATCCGATGGGCGATGTATTGAACGATATCGTGCCCAATGGTCAGCCCGATCACGCTCGCGACGAACCCCATAATTGTGATTTGTGTAGAACCATAATAGGCGAGCCCAAGCGCCTGCGTGATCCCCATCGCTGGAAGAAGAACAAAGGTCTGATTAAACAGCACGCGCGGCAGCATTTCCCGATAGCTCATGCGCTCAATGGCGCGCACTTTAAAAGCTGCGCCATTTCCTGCGCGATCGAGCCATTCGAACCACAGGGCAAAGCCGTGATAGGCGATCATCTGAACGCCCCAGACGGCGACGGAAAAGCTCAGCCCTTCAAAAAAACGAAAATGATCCATCGCTACGAATCTGTGCGTTCGGTCAGTTATGTTTTCGGTCCGTTTTTATAATTTTGTCGGATGCAGTTTCAAGAGAAAGGCGCGGCCGCCATCGGGAGGACGCTGTCTGTTGGAGCGCGATAGTTAAATCAATACAATTAATTAATGCCATGGCTGCGTTTCCACAATTAATGGCTGGCCCTTGCGCTCAAGCGTCGCAGGGGGGCTGGTATTGCGCGTGTTTTCAGTAGCTAAGACGATGGTGAGCCTGCGAAAACTGTGCATGACGGAAGAGAGTGGCTCCACCTGAACATGGCGCCAATACTATAAATAATTGAAGTCTCTTATGTATTGTCCTTTGGCGGGCTTGCGGTGTGGACTATCAATTTTGGCGCATTTCGCCTAGAACCAGCCAAATTATAGAATCTTCGGCGTCGCCGAGAAGGGCTCACTAAGATGAGCGATGTGGCCAAGACAGATAAAGTGGCCAAAGCGGAACATGTCGCCCTTGAGAAAACGGGCGGCCTGATCCGTTGGCGGCCGTTTGTGCTGGGATTTCTGGCGATCAACCTGCTGTTCGTGCTGGTGCGCTGTTATCAGCAACGCTTTGGATTCAGCGCCGGCCTCGATTCCTACAGCCCCGAGTTTCGTCAAAGCTGGACGCCGCTGCTGTGGGGCGAGATTCCGCTGGAGATCCTCTTTGGCTTCGCGCTGGTTGGCTATCTGATCAAAACCCGCAGTCGTCAGCTTTATTTCCTTTCCTTGCGGGAGGAGGTCGCCAGACTCGTCGGCCTGATCCAATGGCTGATGCTTGCGGTGGTCGCCTATTACTGGGCGGCGTCTTTCTTCGCCGAACAGGATGCGGCGTGGCATCTGGTCGTGATCCGCGATACGGATTTCACGCCGTCACATATCATCGTCTTTTATCTGTCCTTTCCGATTTATTTTCTGATGGCCTTTGGCGCGTTTCTGTATGCGCGCACCCGCATTCCATTTTTTGCGCGCGGCTATTCGATGGCGTTTCTCTGCATCAACAGCTCATTCATGATCCTGCCGAATGTCGCTCTCAATGAATGGGGACATTCTTTCTGGTTTATGGATGAGATCGTTTCCGCGCCGCTGCACTGGGGATTTGTCGTTTTCGGCTGGATGATCCTCGGCATGTTCGGCGTCGTGTTGCAGATTCTGGGGCGTCTGCATGTCGCGGTTAAAGCGGATGCGCGCGTCCTTCATCATGTTGTCGAGGATGCGCGTCGCTAGGACGGGGGCGAGGGCTTTTTTTACGCCTGCGGATCGAAGCGTAGAGTCACGCGGCCCAGCGTCCCGTAGTCGGCGCAAACCGCATCGCCGGGACCAATCTCCAGCGGCTTCATGCAGGCGCCGGTCGTGATAATCTGGCCGGCGGCGAGCGTCTCTCCGAGGCCGGACAGGCAGTTGGCCAGCCATGTCAGCGCCATGCGCGGATCGCCCAGCACATTCTCGCCGACGCCGTCACGCGTCCAGCACTCTCCCTGCGCCGTCGTGACATTGCCGGTCACCGCATGCCGGCTGAGGTCGAGGTCGCGCCAGAGCGCCGGGGCTTCCGGTCCGAGCACGAATTGCGCGGTGCAGGCGTTGTCGGCGATGAGTTGCGCTTCGCCGGCCTTTTCGAAGACCTCGAAACGCGAATCCGGAACCTCCAGCGCCAGATGCAGCGCGCCGACGGCGGCCATCACTTCATCCTGAGCGTAGGGCGTCGCGCGCGGCGGCATATCGCGCGCCATGCGAAAGCAGAACTCCGGTTCGGCGACGCGCATGCGATTGCCGGCAAGCGACAGCGTCGCACCATCGCCGGTCACCTGTCCCGATAGCAAACGTCCCGCGAGCGGGCCGGAGACCTGAATATGCGCCTGTCCGGCAAGGCTCGTCGCGGCGATCTTCCAGCCCAACAATTCGCGTCCGGCGACGCCGGGTAATTGCGCCTGCGCCGCATAGCCCTCGGCGGCGGTGTGCGGCCGGCAGGCGTCGGGCAGGGCGTCGCAGGTCTCCCCGGCGCGCCAGAGCGACCAGATCAGCCGCGCCGCCGCATTTGCCTTATCGGACGAATAGCCGGTCATCGCTGCTACGCCGTGTCGAGGGATTATTTGTTGACGACGAAAAGCGCCGGATCGGGGGTCGTCGTCTGATCGATGTTAAACAGCGAGATCAGCGTTTCATAGCCCTGCGGATCCTTCACCTGCCACTGCTTGAGCTTGAAGGTTTTGGGATCGAACACCAGCCGCACATGCGATGTGCCGCCAAAGGTCGCCTTGTCTTCGATGAAGATCGTCACGCCGGAATCGTCCGTCTGCACGTCCTCGACGGTCACATCCTTGTCGAGGTCGATCTTTTCCTTCATCAGGAATTTGAGCGGCGTCTGCGAAATGAAATAGAGATCCTGCGTGCCAAGCTTACGGTCGCGCACGGCGACCTGCACGCCATCGGCCACAACTTCCATCGTCGCTGGCTGCGCATATTCGAAACGCACGCGGCCGGCGCGCTGCACATGCAGCTTGCCTTCCGAGCGTTTGCCGTCAGCGCCGATCTGCACGAAATCGGCGGTCATCACCGGCGACGTGTTGAAGAAAGCGTTGGCGCGCTTCAGCGCGTCCGCACGGCTCACCGGCTTCACCGGCTCCGGCGTCTTGACGAGCTGCATCGGATCGCCGGCCTTGCCCTTCTTTTTGGCGGCCGGCTTCGCCTCGCCAGCCTGTTTTTCCGCTTCGGCGGGCTTGTTCTCGGGCGTTGTCTGAGGCGTGGCGGCGGGCGCGGGCGCAGGAGAGGCGGCGGGCGCCGCCGCCGGTTTGGCGTCCTGAGCGAGGAGCGGCGCCGGCAGAAGAAGAGCGAGACCGAGCAGGGCGGAATAATATTTTGTCACGGGCGAGGGTCCGATTCGGCTTGGTTTAACCGCCCGTATCTAGCACAGTTGTTCGCAAGACAGGTATGAGGCGGCTTATTCCGCCGCCTCAATATCATAGGCGCCGCGATCGATCCCGCCGCCGACCAGCACCTCGCGTTTGCCGCTGTGGCTGGGGGTGCTGATGACGCCCTCCTGCTCCATTCGCTCCACCAGAGAAGCCGCCTTGTTGTAGCCCACCGACAGGCGGCGCTGGATGTAGCTCGTCGAGCATTTGCGATCGCGCAGCACGATGTTGACGGCGCGGTCATAGAGATCGCCGCCTTCTTCGGCGTCCATCGAACCGGGAAGGGGCGCTTCGCCGGCGTCGCCATCTTCGTCTTCGCTGGTGATGGCCTCGAGATATTGCGGCGCGCCCTGCGCCTTGAGATGCGCGACGACATGCTCGACTTCGCCGTCCGACACGAACGGACCATGGACGCGCGAGATGCGGCCGCCGCCGGCCATATAGAGCATGTCGCCCTGACCGAGCAGCTGCTCGGCGCCCTGTTCGCCGAGAATGGTGCGGCTGTCGATTTTCGACGTCACCTGGAAGGAGATGCGGGTCGGGAAGTTGGCCTTGATCGTGCCGGTGATGACGTCGACCGAAGGACGCTGCGTCGCCATGATCAGATGGATGCCGGCGGCGCGCGCCATTTGCGCCAGACGCTGAATGGCGCCTT
>JALRFG010000145.1 GCA_023253795.1 Methylocystis sp. | reverse complement strand
GCCGGCGCCGATGGCGCGCATCTTCATGGCGCGGATGACGATCTGTTCGAAGCGGTGAAGAAACTGTCGCCGCGTCATATTGTCGGCGCGGGCCATCTCGCAACGCGCGACGACGCCATGCGCGCCGGCGAGGCGGGCGTCGATTATGTGCTGCTGGCGCCGGAAGATGCGACGCTGCTGCTTGATCGCGTCAACTGGTGGTCGGACTTGTTCAACACGCCGTCGGTCGCGCGCGCCGCAACGCTCGCCGATGTCGCGCCGCTGGCGCAGGCCGGCGCGGATTTCATCATGATCGACGACGCCGTGTGGGGTGATCCGCGCGGACCGGATGTCGCCGTCGCCGAAGCGCTGAAGGCGCTTCAGGGAGCGTAACCATGAATCGCACCGTCTTCGTCATTGCGCTGAACGCCACGCTTGTCGCATCTGCGGGCGTTTTCGCCGCGCCCGCCGTGCAACCCGCAACGCCATCGGCGGCTGCGCCCGTCGCTGCGCCGCCGGCAGCGTCTGCGCCTGACCTCGCCTATGGCGCCTATCAGCGGCAGGATTACAAAACGGCGATGGCTGAAGCGAAGAAACGTCTGGCGAGCGATCCCAAAGACGCTGCTGCAATGGGGCTGATCGGACAGCTCTATCTCGAAGGCGCCGGCGTCCCGCGTGACGCCAAACAGGCGATGGACTGGTTTCGTCGCGCCGCCGACGCCGGCAGCGACTCTTCCGCCTATCTCTATGGCGCCGCTCTGTTGCAGGGAATGGGCGGAACGACGGATCGCGTCCGCGCGCGCGCCTATCTCGAAAAGGCGGGGGCGAAAAATTACGGCGCCGCGCTGCATCTTCTTGGCGAGATGGCGCTGGAGAATGAGGGCAAGCCCTCTGATTTCGCCAAGGCGGCGGATTATTTCAAACGCGCCTCGGACGCCGGCGACGCCGACGCCAGCTATGCGCTCGGCGTTCTTTACAAGAACGGCAGAGGCGTCGAAAAAGATATCCGCGCGGCGGCCGAATATTTTCGTCGCGCCGCCGAACGCGATTTGGCGGCGGGTCAGGTCGAATACGCCATCATGCAATTTAATGGCGTCGGCGTAGATCGGGATCGCACAAGCGCCATCGCTTTGCTGCGCAAGGCGGCGGCGCAGGACAATCCGGTTGCGCAAAATCGTCTGGCGCATATTTACGCCGAAGGTCTTGGCGTCGAGGCCAATCCGCAGGAGGCGCGCGAATGGCGCGACCGTGCGCATGACGCCGGACTGAACGATCCTTCGCTCGATTATCTGAATAATATTTCGGTCGAGAAAAAACCGGCGCCAAAAGCGACGGGAGCGGCCGTTTCGGCGCCTTCCGCCGCCGGCAAACCTGCGGCGCTCGATTCTTCGGCCTTCGATAAGCCAATGGCGGCGCCGCAGCCCTTGCAGGCGCCGGCGAAGAAATGAGCGACGCGGCGCGACGCACCACGCAATTTCTGCGGCGTTACGTCAAGCCGCGGTTGCCGACGCTTATTCGCGCCGCGAAAATGATTCAGCCGACGACGCATCGCCTGATCAAAGGTCGACCCGCGCCTTTTGCGCCCGATGTCGCCGCCGACTGGACGCCGGCGACCGGCGACGCCGTCGCGACGTTGTTTTTTCTGCATGGCGGCGGCTATCTCATCGGCGCGCCGCGACAGTTTCGTTTCGTCGCGCGGCGCTTTTCTGACGCCGGTTTCGATGTGTTCATGCCGTCCTATCGTCTGGCGCCGGAGCATGTTTTTCCGGCGGCGCTGGAAGACGCCTTCGCCGCCTATCAGACTTTGCTGCGTGCGGCGTGCGGACCGATTGTGCTTGCGGGCGATTCCGCCGGCGGCGGTCTCGCCGTTTCGCTGATGCTCCGGTTGCGTGCGGAAGGTTTGCCGCTGCCTGTCGCGGTCGCGTTATTTTCGCCCTGGACCGATCTTGCCGCCGCGAGCCCTTCGGTGCGCGCTAATGAAGAGAAAGACGCCCTGTTCACGCGCAAGGTGATCCTGATTGGCGGTCGCGCCGTTCTGGGAATGGCGAACGCGCGCGATCCATTCGCCTCGCCGGTTTATGGCGATCTTGCCGGCCTGCCGCCCATGCTGGTTCATGCTGGCGCGGATGAAGCCTTGCGCGACGACTCGACGCGTCTTGTCGAGCGCGCCCGTACGGCGGGCGTCGACGCGCAGATCGAACTCTGGCCCGATACGCCGCATGGCTGGCAATTGATGCCATTTATCCCCGAGGCGGTGGAATCCAGACAAAAAGCGATCGACTTTTTGAAAGAAAAACTCCGCGCGGTTTAACGCCGATGGCTGACAGAGACAGCGCCAGTCCGAATTTCAGACAACGGCCGCCATGGCTGGGCGCCGATTTGCAAACGCTGCGCAATTTTCTGTGCGGGCCAGCGCCGGAACTGACAGGCGGCGAGAATTTACTGCTGGCGCTGCGCGACGGCGATCGTCTGGCGGCGCGCCTCGATCGCGCCGTTAATGGCGCGGACAAGCCACTGATCGTGCTCATACACGGATTGACCGGCTCGCAACATAGCGAAACCGTCGTTGCGGCGGCGCGCAATTTTGTTGCGCAGGGCTGGTCGGTTCTTCGCCCCAATCTATGCGGATCGACGCCCTCCCGACCGACCTGCCGTGGATTCTATCACGCCGGAAAAACCGGCGACCTCGCCGATGCGCTGCAATCGATTCCATCAGCGCTGAAAGCCAACGGAATCATTCTCGTCGGTCATTCGCTGGGCGGCGATCTTGTCCTGAAATTCATGGGCGAGGGATGTCATGATGCGCCGGTTCTGGCGGGCGTCGCCGTGTCGCCGCCACTCGATCTGGCGGCAACCTGCCGACAGATGATGAAGCCGCGTAATTTTTTGTATCAGCGCCATATTCTCAATGGGCTCAAGACCGAGGCGCTGGCGCCGAACGCCGATCTGTCGGCGGCGGAAAGAAAAAACATCGTCGCCGCGCGCAGTATTTTTGAATTTGACGATGGGTTCATTGCGCCGCATTTCGGATTTAACGGCGCCAGCGATTATTACGCGCGCAATTCATCAAACGCTTTTCTCGCAGCGATCAAGTCGCCAACATTCATCATTTATGCGCAGGACGATCCGTGGATTCCGGCCGCCTGCTATCAGGCGGTGGACTGGCGCGCGTTACCGGGGATTACGACATTGTTTATCCCCAAAGGCGGCCATCTCGGTTTCCACGATGCCGCCAGCGCGACGCCCTGGCATGATCGGATGAGCGCCAACTGGCTCAAGGCGCAGAGCCTGTCGTGTTGAATGTTTGGCTCCGCCAAGGCCCATCGGGCGGTCGCCGTCGACACGCCCGCGCAGGGGTAAGCGTTGATTTGAGCGCGCGCATTTGACCTTGGCGGCGGGCAGTCTTATTTCTGTGGGGAGAAAACGCCGCCAGCGGGCGGAAAATCCCTTTAAAATCCAGAAGAAACGCCATGGCTATTCTGCCGATCATCACGGTTCCCGACCCCCGGCTGCGCAAGATTTCGGAGCCGGTCGAACGCGTCGACGCCGAGATCCTGACGCTGCTCGACGACATGCTGGAGACCATGTACGACGCCCCCGGCATCGGGCTCGCCGCCATTCAGGTCGCGGAGCCGAGGCGCATCGTCGTCGTCGACATCGGCAAGACTGATGAGACGCGCGCGCCGCTGTTCCTCATCAATCCCGAAGTCATCTGGGCGTCGGAAGAATTGAGCACCTATAATGAGGGCTGCCTCTCGGTGCCGGATTATTACGACGATGTGAAGCGTCCGGCGCGTGTGCGCATTCGTCATCTCGATCGCGCCGGCGCCGTGCAGGAGTTCGACGCCGAAGGTCTGCTCGCCACCGTCGTGCAACATGAGCTGGAACATCTCGAAGGCGGCCTGTTCATCGATCATCTGTCGCGTCTCAAGCGCGAACGCGTCGTCAAGCGTCTGACAAAAGTTGCGCGTTACGATGAGATCGCCGCGCATAATCGCGCCGAACGCGAATCCGAAGAAGCCGGAGCCTGACGCTTGCGGCTTGTGTTCATGGGCACGCCGGATTTCGCAACGGCGCTGCTGAAGAAAATCGTCGCGCGCGGCCATGAGGTCGCAGCCGTTTATTCGCAGCCGCCGCGCCCGGCCGGGCGCGGACTGGCTGAGAAAAAATCCAGCGTTCATCATTATGCCGAGAACATTGGTCTGCCGGTGCGCACGCCGAAAAGTCTGCGCGATGCGCAGGAGCCGCAGGCCTTCGCAGCGCTCAACGCTGATGTCGCCGTCGTCGCCGCCTATGGCCTGTTGTTGCCACAGCCGATCCTCGATGCGCCGAAATATGGCTGTCTCAATCTGCATGGGTCGCTGCTGCCGCGCTGGCGTGGCGCGGCGCCGATCCAGCGCGCAATCATGGCGGGCGACGCTGAATCCGGCGTGATGGTGATGAAGATGGACGCCGGACTCGACACCGGCCCCGTCGCGCTCACTGCACACACGCCGATTGGCGCCGATATGACCGCCGGCGAATTACACGATGCTTTGGCGGCGCAGGGCGCGCCCCTGATGACGACGGCGCTCGATCTTCTTGCGCGCGGCGAACTCGCCTTCACGCCGCAGCCGGAAGCCGGCGCCTGTTATGCGCAAAAGATCGACAAGGCCGAAGCCCGCATCGATTGGCGACGTTCCGCCGCTGAACTGCATAATCACGTGCGAGGACTATCGCCTTTTCCCGGCGCTTTCTTCGAGGCCGATTTCGGACATGGCCTGGAGCGCGTCAAACTGTTGCGCACACGCGTTGAAACTGGCGCCGGCGCGTCGGGCGTCGCGCTTGATGACGCCGGACTGATCGCCTGCGGCGAAGGCGCATTGCGTCTGCTGCGGGTTCAGCGCGCCGGCAAAGGCGAAATGGCGTTTGAGGAGTTTGCGCGCGGCCGTTCGCTGACGCGCGGCGCGACGCTCGCCTGATGCCGCGTTATGCGCTCACAATCGAATATGACGGCGGCCCCTTCGTTGGCTGGCAGCGTCAGGCGAATGGCCTGTCGGTGCAGCAGCGGTTGGAGGAAGCTGTCGCTGCGATTAATGGCGCGCGCGCGATTGTGCATGGCGCCGGCCGAACCGACGCCGGCGTTCATGCGCTCGGGCAAGTGGCGCATATCGATATGGCGCGCGTCTGGCGCGCCGATAAATTACGCGACGCGCTCAACGCGCATCTCAAGCCCGCGCCTGTCGCGGTGATCGCGGCGCGCGCCGTTGACGGCGAATTCGAGGCGCGCTTTTCCGCCATTCGTCG
>JALRFG010000144.1 GCA_023253795.1 Methylocystis sp. | reverse complement strand
CATCGATGCGCCGTGGCTCTATGCGCGCGCGGGCGGTCCGTACCAGGGTCCGGACGGCAAGCCCTGGGACGACAACCTCCAAAGATTCGGGCTGCTCGGTTGGGTTGCGGCGCAGCTCGCCGGTGGCGGCCTCGACCCCGCGTGGCGGCCCGACATCCTGCACGCGCACGACTGGCACGCCGCTCTCGCCTGCAGTTACCTGCGCATGAACCCCGGTGCCGCGGCGCGCAGCGTGTTCACCGTGCACAACCTCGCCTACCAGGGCCTCTTCCCGCAAGGCGACTTCCGCCTGCTCGGCCTGCCGCAACGGCTGATGCAGCCCGACGGTCTCGAGTTCCACGGTTGGCTGTCGTTCATGAAGGGCGGCTTGATGCATGCCGACCGGCTGACGAAGGGGCGCATAACGCCTGAAATATGACGGGCGTTTCAGATCATGGCGCCATCGCAAGGCCGCGCCCGGCGGATCAGCCGGCGTCCCATCGCCGCACAGCCTCTCTTTCTGCCTGCCGTTTAACGATTTTAGAAATGACCGCCCTATATGAAGGCTGTGCAATACACAGACCCTGACAATGACGACTAAGGCCTCTCCTCCGCCAAGTAGCGACACGAAACAGGCCGGGAAGATCATTCATCCCCTGTTCGTGCGCATCACGCACTGGATCAACGCCCTCGCCGTGTTCATCATGCTGATGAGCGGTCTGAAAATTTATAACGCCTCGCCGATCTACCCGTTGCAATTCCCGCCAGACATCACGCTGGGCGGCTGGCTGGCGGGCGCTCTCGCCTGGCATTTCGCCGGCATGTGGCTGCTGGCGATCAATGGCGTCGCCTATCTGCTCTATGGCATCGTCACGGGACATTTCTGGCGCAGCCTGATCCGTTTTCAGCCGATCGCCGCCTATCGCAATATTCGTCTCGAACTGAAACGCCTGATCCTGCATGGCACCGGCGAATACAATCCGGTGCAGCGCGTGCTGTATATCGCGGTCATCTGGATTGTGATCCTGCTGGTCTTTTCCGGCCTCACCATGTGGAAGCCTGTCCAGTTTTCGAGCCTCGCGAATTTCTTTGGCGGCTATGATCAGGCGCGAAAGATTCATTTCTTCGCCATGCTTGGATTGGCTTTTTTCATCCTTATCCATGTCAGCATTTCGCTGGCGGTCAAAGGCACCATTGAATCGATGTTCACGGGCCGATTGGCGCAGAAGCCGCCGAAAAAAAATGGAGCGCCCAAATGAGCGCACAACCGCCTGTCAAACCCAAAATATCACTGAAGGATTTCCGTCCGCAGATCGAGCGGATTGAAAGACGCCTTTTCCTGAAACAGGGCCTGTCGCTGGGCGCGCTGAGCATGTTGTCGGGCTGTACGCTCAAGGATGACGACGCCGTCGACAAGCTGCTCTGGGCGATGTCGCGATGGAATGATCGGGTGCAGGCGGCGATCTTCGATCCCGCCAAGCTGGCGCGCACCTATACAGAGGCGGAAGTCACCGAACCCTTTCCGTTCAACGCCTATTACGAAGAGCCGATGGCGCCGGTGATCTACGGGCCAGACTATCGGCTGGAGCTTTCCGGCCTGATTTCGGACAAGCGCCAATGGCGGATTGAGGATTTACGCGCCCTGCCGCAGACGACACAGATCACCCAGCATATTTGCGTTGAAGGCTGGAGCGCGATCGGCAAATGGGGTGGAACGGTTTTCAAAACCTTCCTTGAGCGCGTCGGCGCCGATCTCACAGCGAAATATGTCGGATTCAAATGCGCCGATAAATATTCGACCAGCATCGACATGCCGACCGCTTTGCATCCGCAGACATTGCTGACGCTGGATTTTCCCGGAAAGCCCGATGACACCAAATATGGCTATCCGGTGAAAGTACGCATTCCGACGAAACTTGGATTCAAGAATCCGAAATTCGTCACCGAGATTTTCGTCACCAATGACTATCCCGGCGGCTATTGGGAAAACCAGGGATACAACTGGTTCAGCGGTTCCTGACCAACGCCGCAAGGGGCGGCGCAAACGCGCCGGAGATTATCCGGCGCTCAGCTCCAGTTGTTTCGACAATTTGTCGATTTCCTTGCGGGCGTTGACCTGTTCGGTGATGTCATACTGCACGCCGAGAAAATACACGACATTGCCGCGATCATCCGTCAGCGGCTTTACAACTAAACGATTGTGAAAAAGTTCGCCGTTTTTGCGATAATTTCGCAACGTCACTTCAACGGGCTCGCCTTTCTTGACCGCATCGCGCAGTCGCGCAAGTTCCGGCTGATCGCGGTCGACGCCTTGCAGGAAACGACAATTGCGGCCAACGATCTCTTCCTGCGGATAGCCGCACATATTTTCGAACGCTTTATTGGCGTAGACGATGGGCGAGTCTTCCAGATCTGGATCGCTCAGCGTCACGCCGTTCACGCAGGAATCGAGAATTTGGGTCAGCACATGCGGGATGACGCCATTATCTTTTTGAACCACAAACATTCCTGATCTCCCCGGGCTTGCCCGTTTTATCCCTCAGACCACTGCGCCACGACGCATCAGGCCGGCTGCTCCTCAAGCAAATTTTTGATGTTTTCGATTGTCTGGGTTGCGCCATCCTGCAAGGCGACGCGAATGAGCTTCTGAAACGGGCGCATCACCAGATCCAGCTCCTCCAGCTCAAAAGTGAAGGAAACGCGCGTTGTTCCCTCATCCTCGCGATGAAACTCGTACGAGGAGCGGAAGGGCTCCGTTGCGCCTTTGATCTCCAGTTTCTCCGGCGACTCGAAACGGGTCACCTCGAAGGTGGACTCGCTGTCTATGCCTCGATCGCGCGTAACCTGCCGACCACGGCTGCCGATGCCAACCGGTGGCGCGGAGAGTTGCTCTAACTCCACGACCTGAGGGCACCATTTAGGATAATTGTCGAAAAATTGATCGGCGATATATTCGAAAACCCTTGCTGCGGAACAGCTTACAAGACCTTCGGCTTGTCCCGACACAGGTTTTGCGGCTCCCAGACCGAGCATGATTTTCCCCCGAAAGTGATCGGTCGATTTTTTTCTATAGGGGCATATATGGCGTCTATGACTTTCGGGAACCGTTCGCCCTGACCAAATTTTCTTTCTCTGGCGGACCGAGATGGCCCAGGGCGAAGAGAGGGTTCAGGGTTCGGACAAAAATTCGGGCGCGTCACGACAGAAATGACCGATCGGCGCGACAGACGAGGAGTGGTTTAAATGGGTCAGACCTCTGGCATTGAGGGCTATCTGTTTGGCGGCGCCCTCATACTTTTCTTTCTGCTGCTTGTCGTCGAAAAGTATTTTCCCTACCGGAAATTCTCGAAAGAGGATTTGAAGGCGTCCTTCGCAACCAATACGGGCGCCTTTCTCGTCAACAACATTGTGATGAGCATTCTGTCCTTATCCAGTCTTGTGCTGGTCGCGTCGAATTATGCGCATTATGGCTTGCTGGGCGGCATGACGGACGGACCGCTCAAATGGATATTGAGCTTCGTTCTCTTCGATTTCGCCGTTTATGTCTGGCATTATCTTGGACACAAATACGAATTCTTATGGCGCTTTCATAAAATCCATCACAGCGACAAAAGCTACCATGTCACCACCGGCCTGCGTTTTCATGTGTTCGATCAGGCGATGGAAGTTTTCGTCAAATGCTTTTGCGTCATCCTGTTTGGCGTGCCGGCGAGCATCGTGGTGGTTTGCGAACTGGTGCGCATGTTCTTCGTGCTCTTCCACCACGGGAATTTCACGTTCCCCGGCGAAAAATGGATTTCCTATCTGATCATTACGCCACACCTCCATCGCACGCATCATTCCACCCTGCGCAAGGAGCACGACAGTAATTACGGCATTGTGCTGTCGATCTGGGACGTAATGTTCGGCCCCCGCAAGGAGATCGAACCCGCCAGCATCGGGCTTGAAATGATCGAAGCCGAAAATCTGGTGCAATTGTTCAGTCTCGCCTTCCTCACCGAACGGCGGCTGGCGCGCCTGCTGCACCTTGTGCCCCGGCGGCGCATGTAATCCTGTCGTTGACCGGCGCATAATTTCCGGCGATCTCCATCTAATCGCCCCTTTTGCCCCGCACAGAGACATGCAATGACTGCCCCGCTTCGGACTCCGCCGACGCGGCGACCAACGGGAGCAAGAGATGAGCGCCGACCTGGCGATTGGCTGGGAAATTTTCGAGATCATCTGGGTCAACATTTTGCTTTCGGGCGACAATGCGATCCTGATTGCGCTCGCCTGCCGGCAATTGCCGCCGTATCAACGACGCTGGGGCGTCTTTCTGGGCGCGCTTGGCGGCGTGATTCTCCGCGTTTTATTCACGCTGCTCGTCGTTGAGCTGATGGACTTCCCGTTCCTCAAGGTTGTCGGCGCGCTGATGCTGCTGTTTGTCGCCATCAAACTGCTGATCGACGAAACCGAACATTCCGACGTAACCGCCAAGCCCAATTTATGGGGCGCCGTCGTCTCAATCATCATGGCCGATGCAGTGATGTCGCTGGATAATGTGCTGGCGATCGCCGCCGCCGCGCATGGATCATCAAAACTGATCATCTTCGGCATTGTGCTGTCGGTGCCGATCGTCATGTTCGGAGCCGGTTTTTTGCTGAAAGTTCTCGAACGCTTTCCGGCGCTTGTCTGGGCCGGCGCCGGCCTGCTGGGCTGGGTGGCGGGAGAAATGATGGCGAGCGACCCTGTGGTCGCCGAGCATGCGCATGGCCTGATCCGTCACGAATGGCTGGAACACGGCCTCGCCATCGCGGGCGCCGCTCTGGTTTTGGCGACGGCTTTCGCCATCGAGCTGTGGCGACAATGGCGCGCCGATCAGGCCAATCCATAAATCAACGGGACATAAAAACGCCCCGGATGTTTCACCGGGGCGTGATGATTGTGCAGCGTCGATCAGAAGATCGGGATCAGGCGCGCCGACCGAAAATCTGGCCTAAAACTTTTTCCAGATCGGTCTGGGCGGTTTGCGCGCCGCCGGACGCCGGAGCGCCGCCAGAGCCGCGATTGATCTGGAGCGATTGCTTGATCTTGTCGATGGCCTGCTGGACGGAAGCCTGATCAAGCCCGCCGGCCGACGCATCGGCTGTCTCCAGCGGATCGCCGCCGCGGTTGCGGGGATCTTGCCCGCCGCCAGACATGCCGCCACCCGGTATGCCGCCGCCACGCGCCAGTTCGCCGATAACCTTGCCAAAGATTTCGCCCAGACCGCCGCCCGGCGCCGAGGCCTGTCCGCCGCGCGGGGCCGCCTGACCGCCAGCGATCACCTGACCGAGGATG
>JALRFG010000143.1 GCA_023253795.1 Methylocystis sp. | reverse complement strand
ATCATCGGACCCAGAGACTGACCCGCCGCAAGGACCGGGGCGGGTTGGTCTGCGTCGCGTCAAGTAGTGCCCTGCTTGGCTACGCGGTGAAAAAACGACTTAAAAGCAGGTCTATTTTTCGAAACCGTCATTTGATAAAGTAGAATACGAACCTCGCCGATTTAGCTCAGTTGGTAGAGCAACGGTCTTGTAAACCGTAGGTCGTCTGTTCGAGTCAGACAATCGGCACCAAATTAATTTTGGCAATTCAGTGGGTTACCTTGACCCGAATGAGGACGTTGCGTTGCTCTTGTTGCGCAACCGCCGCAGTCAGCGTCGGTAAGATCTGTCGGACTTTAGCAGCGACCGCCCCCCACACGCCGCCCAGCAATCCCGCAAGGGCGTGGGTGCGCACGCCGGCCGTGCGTTCGCCTTCGGCGGCGTCGCGCGCTTTCCAGCCGCGTTCGAGGCCGATCAGCAAGCCAATGGCGAGCGCGACCGACAGGCGCCAGATCAGTTCGTCGGGGAGCATGTCATACATATGCGGGACCTCGACGCGATCCTCGCGCAAAGTGCTTAGGAAAGGCTGAAGCGCCGTTGCGTTGCGGGATCATGCCGACAACCCGCAGCTTCCGGCAGGCGAAAACCGCCTGCCGATGTTTGGCGTCCTAATGCGCCGGCGTCGCGCCGGGTTTTTTCGCAGCTGTCGCCGTCGCGTTTTTTTTGGCGTTCGCTTTTTTGATCGCGCCAGTCGTTTCAACATCTTCGGCGATGGCCGACATATTGCGATGCGCGTCAGGCGCGAGGGCGCGCGTCACTGCGTCGGGCGCTTCCGCAGCGTGATGCGCGGCGGCCGACATGGCGAGAGCCGGGGAAACCACCGGCGCTTTCGCAGCAAGTTGGCTTGTGGCGTTCGCCGTTTTGGCGGCGTGCTCGTCCAGCGCGATTTCAGCCGGCGGCGCCAGAGTCTCGGGGCGACTGACTTCAGCGACGCGCGATGAGAAGCTCGGATGCTGACCGCCATCCTGATAGACGAGGCGCACCGGCTTAACGCCGCTGTCGGCGAGTTCGGCGACCTTGCGATTATCCTCATCGGCTTTTTCCGCCACGGCGAGCGCGACTTCGGGATTGTGCTTCAGCGTCGGACAGGCGGCGTTCACATCCATGTTCTGTCCATCGCCGGGCGCGGCGTTGAACACATAGCGACGACCACAGAAAGCGACGCGCGGTTCTTTCTGCGTCACCTCGAAGTGATCATTGCCTTCCTTGAGCTGTTTCCAGAACGCCATGTTCTGATCAAGCCGATGCTTGGCGAGATTCTCCGGCGTCATCCGGAAAGGATAGGACTGCATCTGAATGGCGCGTTGACCGCCGGCGAAAGACGTGCGCGCGATGGCGTAGATTTCGGCGATCTGCGCATCGGTCATCGAGAAGCAGCCGGCCGACGAGCAGGCGCCATGCACCATGATGGTACCGCCGGTGTGGCCGAGCGCGCGATCAAGCTGGTTGGGATAGCCGACGTTGAATGACAGATAGTAATTCGAATTCGGATTCATCTGCGCCGGCGTGATCGAATAGAATCCTTCCGGCACCTGCCGGTCGCCTTCGCGCGTCTTGGGGCCGAGTTGGCCAGACCAACGACACATCGGGAACGTCTTGAGATGCACATAGCGGCCATCGGCCCGCATCTTCCAGATTTCAAGTTCGGATTCTTTTTTGTAGGCGCGGATCAGCATCGGCGATTCCGGGTCGACGCCTTTTTCGCTCATCAGCGCGACGGTCTGCGGCGGGATCGGCGCATCGGCGCGATTGGCGAAATCGCCCTGACAGGCGGCGAGCGTCAGCGTCGCGGCGAGCGCCGCCGTCGACCAGAGTCGCGAAAATCCGATGCGTGAAAACTTCATGCGCAAGCCCCTTTGCGCCCAGCGATGTCGAGTGGCGTTCTACACGGCGGCGGGTAACCCAATCCTTACCGTGCGGCGCGCAGTCGGCGTCGACGCTTGAATGACGTTTATACAGGCGAAAATTGGGTCAAGAACATGTCCCGCGGCCCGAAACGGGCGCTTTGGACAGCCTTTTCAACGCTATGCTTAACGAATTCTAGCGTTTCTCCTCGACCTTGCGGCCCATGGCGAGGAATTTCGTGGCGCGCAGGTCCCGGATCGCTTCGCGCGACAGGCCGGCAAGCGCCGAGAGTTCCGCGGCGACCGCAGCGCCGACGGCGTCCATGGCGGCTTCGGGGTCGCGATGCGCGCCGCCCGGCGGCTCAGACACGATCATGTCGATAATGCCGAATTTCAGCAGATCCTGCGCCGTGATTTTCATGCTGGTGGCGGCGTCCTGCGCCTTGGCGGCGTCGCGCCACAGGATCGACGCCGAAGCCTCCGGCGAGGCGACGGTGTAGACCGCGTGCTCCAGCATCAGCACGCGATTGGCGGCGGCGATGGCGATGGCGCCGCCCGAGCCGCCTTCGCCGACCACGACCGCGACATTCGGCACCCCGAGCGCCAGCGCCGCATCAGTGGATCGGGCGATGGCCTCGGCCTGACCGCGCTCCTCGGCGTCGATGCCGGGAAAGGCGCCGGCGGTGTCGACCAGCGAGACGACCGGCAGACCGAAGCGATCAGCGAGCGACATCAGCCGCACCGCCTTGCGATAGCCCTCCGGCCGGGCCATGCCGAAATTATGGCGCAGGCGACTGGCCGTATCGGAGCCTTTTTCCTGACCGATCAGGCAGATCGGCTCGCCCTTGAGGCGTCCGAAGCCGCCGACAATGGCGTAATCTTCGCCAAACAGGCGATCGCCGGCGAGCGGCGTGAAATCGGTGATGAGCCGCTTCACATAATCGGAGAAATGCGGTCGCTGCGCATGTCGGGCGACCTGAATTTTCTGCCAGGGCGTGAGCGCGCCATAGAGGTCGGCGAGCGCCTTGGCCGCCTTGGCCTGAAGCTTGGTCAGCTCCTCGCCGATCGAAACGCCGTCGCCGTTTTCGGCCAGCGCGCGCAGTTCCTCGACCTTCGTTTCCAGTTCGGCGACAGACTTTTCGAAGTCGAGATAGGAGCGCATGATTCTTGACGATTTTCTGCCGGAACGGCTGTCGGACGGCGTCTCGCCGCGAGCCGGCAACCTTGCCGCTTGCGGGGCCGAAGTCAAGAAAATCGCGGCGCGGCCGATTGGCGCCGCTAGAATTCCGCAGCCACTTCCCCGGCGACCATGGCGGAGTTTCTGACCCCGACCGAGACCACGCCGCCCACCGCGATGGGCAGCCGGGTGTCGAGGCGATGCATGAAGGCGGCGCCGAAGGCCGCCTGTCCGCGATAGACGCCGGTGCGGGCCGAGACAGATGTTTTGCCTGGCGCCGAGGGCATATGCAGCGTCGGCATGGCGCCGGAAACTGCGACGCCCTGATAGGCGCGTCGCTCAAGGCTCTGCATGTTCTGATTGATGTTGGCGAAACCGATCGCGACGGCGTTCCCAAGCGTGTTGAGACCGTTGGCGACATTATTCACGCTGGCGTCGAGACGCGCGATGTCGTTTGGCCCATAGGCGGTCGTCGCCAGACGCCCGGCGGCGTCGGAGGAAACGAATTTCGTTGCGCCCTGCTGCGCGGCAAGGCTGGCGGCGCTGTTGATGCCCGGCGCAGCGTAGGTGTTGGCGGCGGCGCCTAGCATCATCTGATTGGCGGCGGTGTTGACCGCGCCGGCGCCCAGCGCCGTCGATCCCGCATAGCCGGCTGTATTGGCGCCGGCGCCGAGAGCGAGCGCATTTTCGGCGTTCGCCATCGCGCCGGCGCCGATAGCTGTCGCATTAGCGAAATCGGCGTTGGCTGATTGGCCGATGGCGATGGCGTTCGTCTGGTTTGCGCTGGCCTGCTGCCCCAGCGCGATCGCAGAGCCTCCTGAGGCGTGGCTCATATTGCCCATCGCTATGGCGCCATCGCCAATGGCGACATTCTCGGCGCCGATGGCGACGGCGCCGGTTCCTGTCGCGATATTGGGGTCGCCGATAGCGACGGCGCCGCTGCCGGTGGCGATCTGTTGCAGACCGATGGCGACAGCCCCGGCGCCGGAGACGACTTCTGACTGTGCGCCCATCGCCACCGAGCCGGCTCCGGCGGCGGCCTGCACGACGGAACTGTCGCCAATGGCCAGCGTGCCGGCGGAAAGCGCCTGCGCGTTCACGCCCAGCGCTGTCGCATTTACGCCACTGGCGTTGGCCCCGACGCCCCATGCGGCGGCGTTTACGCCATTGGCGTTTGCGCCATTGCCGCAGGAAAGCGTATCAGCGCCGGCCGCAGTAGCGTTGGCGCAGTCGGTAACGACATCCGGAAGCGCCGAATAATAAAGGTTGCCGCTCTGATCCGTCGTCACCAAATAGGTGTCGCCGTTTTGGAAATTGCCGCCGGTGGTCAGGCCGGAGAGCGTGTAATTGCTGCCGGAGACGCCGAGCGCAACTTGATTGGCGCGGGTTGTTTGCGCGCCGGCGCCCAGCGCCGTGGAATTAACGAAACTGGCGTTGGCGTTGGCGCCGACAACCGTTGCGCTTGCGGCGTTCGCGACGGCGCTCGCGCCAAAGGCGCTGGCGTTGTCGGCCATCGCCTGTGCTTGTGCGCCATGCGTCGTCGCGCCAGCGCCGGTTGCGTTGCTGTTTGCGCCCCAGGCCGTGGCGTTTGCGCCATTGGCGATGGCGCCGTCGCCGCAGCCGAGTGCGCCGGCGCCGCTCACAGATGAGGTTGTGCAATCGACGCCAGCGTTGGGAATGGCTTGATAATTAAGCGTGCCTGTCTCGTCCGTCGTCACCATATAGCGCGCCGTCGGCGCGGTCGGCGCGCCCGTATAGAGACCCGCCAGCGTGTAGGAAGTTCCGCTGGCGCCCAGCATGATCTGATTGGCGGCGGTGGTCGTCGCGCCAACGCCGATGGCGACGGAGTTGGCGTTGCTGGCGAGCGCGTTGAAGCCGATCGCCGTGGCGTTCGTGGTCAGGGCTTGCGCATTATAACCCATCGCCAGCGTATTGGCGCCGGTTGCATTTGCGCCTGCGCCATAGGCGGTGGCGTTTGCGCCATTGGTCATCGCGCCATTGCCGCAGCCGATGGCGTTTGTTCCATTCGTTGTCGCAGTGGTGCAATCGACGCCGGCGTTGGGAATAGCGGAATAATACAACTGACCGGTGGCGTCGGTCGTCACCATATACACCGCGCCGTTTTGAAAATTCCCGCCGGTGGTGAGGCCGCGCAGCGTGTAATTGCTCGCCGAAGTTCCAATCATGAATTGGTCCGCGCGCATCGTTGTTGCGCCGGGGCCGATAGCGACGGAGTTTGCGAAGCTTGCAGTTGCGCCAACGCCGAGCGCCATGGCGTTGGCGTTTCCAGCAAGCGCGTT
>JALRFG010000142.1 GCA_023253795.1 Methylocystis sp. | reverse complement strand
AACCAGATCTGCAAGACCTATGGCGTCGGCCTGAAAGTGTTTGAACTGGCGCTGGAGAAGCCGACGCGCGATTTCACCCGCGAAGCGGCGATGGACGAACGCGAGGCGGCGGCGACTTTCGCCTATGGCTTTGAGGCGCTGGGCGATGGCGTCGATCTGCTCGCGCCGGGCGAAATGGGCATCGGCAACATCACCAGCGCGGGGGCGATCTATGCCGCGCTCTATGGCGGTCCCGCCGCGCGCTGGACCGGACGCGGCACAGGCGTCGACGACACAGGCCTCGCGCGTAAAAACGCCGCCATCGACGCCGCCTTGGCCTTGCATGGCGCGGCGCTCGACGATCCGCTGGAGATTATGCGTCGCCTTGGCGGACGTGAGATCGCTGCGATGATGGGCGCGATCATCGCAGCGCGGCTCAACCGCACGCCGGTCGTGCTCGACGGTTATGTCGTCTGTGCGGCGGCGGCGCTGCTCCACGCGCTTGATCCGCATGCGCTCGATCATTGCGTCGCCGGCCATGTCTCGGCTGAAGGCGCGCATCGCGCTGTGCTCGAACGGCTCGGCAAGCGACCGCTGCTCGAACTCGACATGCGATTGGGCGAAGGTTCCGGCGCGGCGCTCGCCATCGGCCTGATCCGCGCGGCGCTCGCCTGCCATCGCGACATGGCGACTTTCGACAGTGCCGGCGTCGCCGGCAAATCGGTTTGACGGAGCGCCGGCCGCGATGAACCCGGATTTATTATCCGCAAAACTGTCGATGGCCGTCCTCGCGGCGCTGATCGCCGCATGGATCACCATCATCGCCGTGATGAAGAAACGCGAATTCACTTCCGATGCGCTTTACGCTCTCGCGGCGCTCGGCCTGATTGCGTTTTATGGCGAAGCAGCGTTGGGCGCACGTCTGACCGATCATGCTGTTGCGATGTGGGCGTATCTGGCGATGGCCGTACTTGTCGCCGGCGCTTTTTTACTGAAGCGCATAACTTTTCCCTTGGCCTCGACGCTCACACTTATGCCGGCGATGGCGTATCTTTTCTCGCCGACAGAGTTCTGGCGCTCGCCGCTCACGCTGCTGCTGTTTGTTTGGTGCGTTTTTGCGGCGTTTGGTTTTGCGCGCGGCGAAGAAGCTGCGCCGATGATCGATGAAGCCTTTCCGGGACGCTTGCCGCTACGGCAACCGCCGCGCATTCGTGGCGCGCGTGAGATTGCGCTCGCCATCGTTACATCTGCGCTTGCGCTGATCTTCGGCGTCGCTTTGTTCTGGCCCGCGCCGCCGCCTGTTGAAACGCCGACCGCGCAGGAGGAAAGCGTCACGTCTGAGACGGCTGAAGCGCCGACGGAAAGTCAGGAAACCAAAGAAGCGCCGGTCGAGGAGCCCGCCAGTTACACGGCGCGCGCCGGCGACACTTTCAAAAGCATCGCCAAACAGCTTTACGGTGACGCGAAACGAGCACGCGACATCGCGCGCGTCAATCCGACGATCAAACCAGCGGTAAAATTAAAGGCCGGGCAAAAGATCATGCTGCCGACGCCGGCGAAACAGCCAGCCGATTAAACAATCGTGATGCGTTCGCGCTCAGTCAGGAAATAATCAAGCCGCTGATCATGCGGTTCGGTTGGCACATGATCGACTTCCTGAAAGGAATAAGCGACGCCGATGGCGACGACGTTTTTTTTCGCCCGCAGCTCCGACAGCGTCGCGTCATAAATGCCGCCACCATAGCCAAGACGAAAACCGCGTCGATCAAAAGCCGAGAGCGGCGAAAAAAGAATGTCGGGATCGCGCGCAGCGCATTGAGGCGCGGGTTCGGAAAGGCCGTAGGGGCCTTTAACCAGATCGTCGCCAGGCGTGAAATCACGAAACACCAGCGGGTGACGCACCTTGTGCATCACCGGCAACGTCACGCGATAACCTTTGTCGGCCAGCGCGTCGATCAACGGACGGGTGTTGAGTTCGCTGCGGATCGGCCAATAGACCGAGACAATCGGCGCGTCGAGCCGGAGCAGGGCGGCGGCTTCGTCGACAAGCGCAAGCCCGTCGCGCGACAGTGCCGCGGCGGCGGCTTGCGCTTCCTGCGCGCTCACCAGATCGCGTTTGGCCAGCGCATGGCGACGGAGTTCGGTTTTCACATCGGTCATGATCAACAACCGCATCGCGCCAGAAAAAGGAAGTGCGGGCCACATGAGCCGTGGGACATCGATCCCGGGAAACCTACAACGTAGGTGGGCGCCATATGACCAAGCCCACGGGCAAGATCAGGGACAGCTCCCGTTAGGATCGATAAGGCCCCGGGGAATAATAGTCCTGCACGCACCCCGCAGCGCCGCTTCGCTTATGTAGCCCTTCGGCCGTGGCGGCGCCAGAGCCCTGTTCAGGCGAATTCGGGCGTGACGCATTCCGGCTCGGCGAATTCAGGCGTGATTATCGCCGACGACGCCTGCTCATGACGGTGCATGTGGATGTAGGTGAAGAGACCGAAGGGCGCCAGAAGACGACGCTCCACCAGTTCGACGTCCGGACGCTGGTCAAGCCAGTCGCTGACCACCTGCCAGGGAAACTGCGGCCGCCAGCCGAGCTTCGGGGCGACATGATGGTCGAGCCATTTCTCTAAAATTGCGAAGGGATCGTCGCGACCACTGATGTGGTTGACGAGAATAATCTCGCCGCCGGGGCGAACGACGCGCGCCAGCTCGTCGAGCAGGGCTTCGGGCTCCGGCACCACGGTCAGCACATAAGGCGCGACGACGCAGTTGAAGCTGGCGTCGGCGAAAGCCATACGCGTCGCATCCATGCGCAAGAGACCGGTGACATTCTTCAGACGCTCGCGTTCGACCCGCTGAGCCGCGCGCGCGAGCATGGAGCCGCACAGATCGATGCCGGTGACTTCCAGTTGGCTGGCGAACATCGGCAGTTCGAGACCCGTGCCGACGCCGACATCGAGCAACGGTCCCTCCATGTGAGCGGTCGCCGCAGCGATGGCGCAACGGCCGGGACGCATCACGCGTTCGAAGGTCAAATCATAGATCGGCGCCCAGCGCGAATAGGCGGCTGCGACGTCCTCATTGTCCAGCACGTCCGGTTCCGGCAAGAAAGTCCTGGCTTCGCTCATGCTGGTGCCCTTCGCGCAAGTTCGGCCCGCTGGGGCGGCGCCATAGGAGTTCGGTGCGTCAGTTTCGCCGTTTCGACGGCGGCGATGAAGCCTCCGCCCAGAACCCGCGCGTCGTTATCCGCAGAATCATAGAACACACAAGCTTGGCCCGGGGAAACGCCAAATTCTCCGGCAGCGAAAATAACGGTCGCCTGCTGATCCGCGCCCGCGATCAGCCGCGCCGGAACGGGTGGACGGGTCGAGCGCACACGCGCCATGACATCCAGACCCTCGGGGGGCAGGGACATGAAGTCGCCGGCACCGATCCAGTTCACGTCGCGCAAGGCGACGGCTTTCGTCTCCAGCGCCTCGCGCGGCCCAACGACCACCTGAGCGGAGGCGGCGTCGAGGCGGACGACGAACAGCGGCTCTGCATCGCGTCCCGCGACAGCCGCGCCCAGTCCCAGACCGCGCCGTTGACCGATGGTGTAATGGGCGACGCCGGCATGGCGGCCCAGCACCCGACCATCGACATGAACAATCTCGCCCGGCGTTACCGCCGCCGGCGCAAAGCGCGCGACCACATCGGTGTAGCGTCCGCTCGGCACGAAGCAGATATCCTGACTGTCCGGCTTGTCGGCGACATCCAGCCCGAAACGGCGCGCCATCTCGCGCACTTCGGTCTTGGTGTATTCGCCCAGCGGAAAACGCAGCAGGCGTAATTGTTCGCGCGTTGTCGCAAAAAGGAAGTAGCTTTGGTCACGTCCGGCGTCTTTGGCGCGATAGAGGGCGCGGCCGCCGGCGCCATCGTCATGCGAGGCGATATAATGGCCGGTAGCGAGCGCGTCGGCGCCAAGATCCTTCGCCGTCTCGAACAGATCGGCGAATTTGATGAACTGGTTGCAGGCGACGCAGGGCACCGGCGTTTCGCCGCTGGCGTAAGACGCGGCGAACTCTTCGATCACCTTCTCCTGAAAGCGGCGTTCGAAATCGAGAACAAAATGCGGAATGCCCAAACGCGCAGCGACGGCGCGCGCGTCCTGAATGTCCTGACCGGCGCAGCAGGCGCCCTTGCGATGGGTCGCTTCGCCATGATCGTAAAGCTGAAGCGTCACGCCGACGACGTCATAGCCGCGCTCTTTGAGCAGCGCCGCAACAACGCTCGAGTCGACGCCGCCGGACATGGCGACGACCACGCGGGAAACGCCCGCCTCTTTCGGCGGAACCGCAGAGGCGCCTGTCGCGCAAACGGTCATGGCGCGGCCCACTCCCGATCTGGGCGGCCGGAGGGTTCTCTGGGCGTCATCGGACTGAACTAAAGCGTTGAAAAAAGCAGCAAGCGCATCCTTTAGACATTCCCGGGCCGCGACGCAATCTCACTGGGGATGACGCCCGTTCTCCGGCCGCCCGATATTGTTCGCCGGCGACGTGGCTGCTAAGACCCGGCCGGGTGAGCAATCGGGGACTTGCGTAATGTCGGCGATGAAACTTCTGGCGGGCAATTCCAACAGGGCGCTCGCCGAAGCGGTTTCCACCCACCTCAACCTCGCCCTCTGCCGGGCGCATGTCCGCCGCTTCGCCGATGGCGAGGTTTGGGTCGAAATCCTTGAAAACGTTCGTGGTCAGGATGTTTTTATCATCCAGTCCACCTCCGCCCCGGCCAATGACCACCTGATGGAGCTGCTGATCATGGCCGATGCGCTGCGACGCGCCTCGGCGCGCCGCATCACGGCGGTCATTCCCTATTTTGGCTACGCCCGGCAGGATCGTAAACAGGGTCCGCGCACCCCGATTTCCGCCAAGCTGGTGGCCAATCTGATCACCCGGGCCGGCGCCGACCGCGTCCTGACGGTCGATCTCCACGCCGGTCAGGTGCAGGGCTTCTTCGACATTCCGACCGACAATCTCTTCGCCGCGCCGGTGATGGTCGCCGACATCAAATCACATCGCGACCTCAAGAACGCCATGGTGGTGTCGCCGGACGTCGGCGGCGTCGTGCGCGCCCGCGCGCTGGCCAAGCGGATCGACGCGCCGCTCGCCATCGTCGACAAACGCCGCGAGCGGGCGGGGGAGTCGGAGGTGATGAACATCATCGGCGACGTCGAGGGCAAGACCTGCGTGCTGGTGGACGACATCGTCGACACGGCCGGCACGCTGTGCGCGGCGGCGGCGGCGCTGAAGGCCAACGGCGCGAAGAAGGTCGTGGCCTACTGCACCCACCCGGTGCTGTCGGGCGCGGCCATTGCCAACGTCTCGAACTCGCAGCTCGACGAGCT
>JALRFG010000141.1 GCA_023253795.1 Methylocystis sp. | reverse complement strand
GCCTCTTTGGCCGCCGGCTTTACCGGCTGGGTTTTTACTGGCGCCTTGGCCGCAGCCGCGGGCGGCGGCGCAGCCGGTTCGGCCGCCTTTGGCGGTGTGAGCGCCGCTTTTTCAGTTGCGGGCTGAGCCGCAGCAACAGGCGGCTTTTCGGGCGCGGCGGCCGGCGTCGTCGCCGGAGCCGCAGCGGTTTGCGGCGCGTCGGCGGCGGGGGTTTCGGCTGTCGCTGGCGTCGCCGGAGCCTCGGGCGTGGTCGCGGCTTCGGTGGCCGCCGGGGTTTCCGGCGCAACGGCGGCTGTCGCCGGTTCGCCGGTCGTATCGGTCGGGCGGGCGCCATGCGTCAGCGTCCAGCCCAGAGCGCCGAGACCGGTCACGATGATCGCCGCCGAAAGATAGAGCAGGCCGCGACGTCGTCCTTCGCCGGACGCTGCCGGTTTCTTCACGGACGCGAGGGCTACGCTTTTCTCCACATGCGGCTCAAGGGAGCCCAGCACAGGACGGGTGTCGATTTTGGGCTGTGGCGCCGCCGGCCGGCGGGGTTCGGCGACGACGATTTCCGGCGCGGAGAGCTTCGGCGCGTTGTCGCCGTGCGCGTTGTGACGCAAGCTTTCCGTGAACTCGGCAAACGCCTTCTGCAATTCCTTGTCGTGATCTGTTTCGCCAGCCTGGGTCATGATCTTTCGCCTGAATGTCGCGCATGGCGCGTCGGGTCGGTGGAAAAGCGCACAGGGTCCACCGATGATTTGCTGTTCTTAAACAGGAAAATTGTGGCGGTTCTTCGCCGTCGCGGAGGCGGTCGCACCAGTGGATGCGACATCCTGCGCCAGCTTGTCTGGAAGCAATGTAAGAAAGCCAAATTGACGCCTTCGGGAAGGGATTTTTATAATCTTTTCAATGAATATGGATAAAGCGCCCCTTTGTGGCCCCGCCGGGGCCGCGCCGCAGATGGCCCGGATCCGGCGCGATCGTCGGTATCGCCCGTTGTTCAAGCTGCTCGTCTTGGGCGCGCTGGCCTTCTCTCCCGCCTCTGGATTTGCCGGTCCGGAGACGACGGAGGCGGAGCTCTCGCCGATCGAGCGGCTCGGCAAGCACATTTTCGAGGATAAAACCCTGTCGCGTCCGGCGGGCGTCGCCTGCGCCTCCTGCCACGATTCGGCGCACGCCTATCAGGGCAATAACGGCTCGCCCATCGCGGCGCTGGCGCAGGGCGCGCCGCCGCATGCGCTCGGCAAGCGCAACACGCCGACCATTATGTACAGCTCCTTCGCGCCGCCGTTCCGGTTCATCGACGATCGCGATGAGAAAACCGGCGCGGTCGAGAAGATTCCGGCTGGCGGCCAGTTTCATGACGGCCGCGCCGTCGATCTGACAGCGCAGGTCGAAGGTCCGCTTCTCGATCCCAATGAGATGAACGCGCCCTCAAAACGCGCCGCCGTCGAAACCATTCGCGACGGCGCCTATGCGCCTCTGGCGCGCGAAGTCTATGGCGATAAAATTTTCGATAATCCGGATGCGGCTTTCGTCAAATTCGCGACCGCCGTCGCGGCCTATGAATCCAGCGCGCGCTTTCATCCCTTCGCTTCAAAATTTGACGATGTATTGCGTGGCAAAGCGCATTTCACTTCGCTTGAAGAGAAGGGCTTCGCGCTCTTCAAGGATCCGGAGAAAGGCAATTGTCTCGCCTGTCATGCCGGCGTGGAGAAATCGCGCGAGCCGCGCGACTGGCTGTTCACCGATTTCACTTATGACGCGCTCGGCGCGCCCAAAAATAAATTGATCCCTGCAACGACGGGTCCGCATAAGGAGCCTGATCTCGGTTTGTGCAAACGACCGGGGATCGCCGCCATCGCGCCGGCGGGCTTTGACGTCGATAGCCTGTGCGGCGCTTTCAAAGTGCCGCCATTGCGCAATGTTGCGGTGACAGGGCCGTATCTGCACAATGGCGTCTTCACGAAATTGCGCGATGTCGTGGCTTTCTATGCGACTCGCGACACGAATCCAGCGCGCTGGTATCCGAAGGCGAAGCAGAAGTTCAACGATTTGCCGCCGAAGTATCGTGACAATGTCAATGTCGAGGAAGTTCCCTACGACCGGAAGGTCGGTGAGAAGCCGCGCCTCAATGACGCTGAAATTGATGCGATCGTCGCTTTTCTTGAAACTCTGACGGATCGTCCCGTTGATTATACGGCGAAGCCCTGACGTGCGCGCAACAGGCGCGGCGCTTCACGGCGTTGTGAGGCCGTAGCGTGCGAGCGTCGTGCGCAATGTCGGTTCAGCCGTGCGGCCGCTGGTGAAAATCGCTCGACCCTGCGCTGTCGCGGCGTCGCTTTGTTCCGCGCCAAATTTCTCTACCAGTAATTGATCGGCGCGTCGCGCAATCGCCGGCGCCGGATCAATCCATGTCACCGCCCAGGGGGCAAGACGCCGGAAACTGTCGATGAGCAGAGGATAATGCGTGCAGGCCAGCACGACGGAATCGGTGCGGGCGTCGTCGCGCGTTTCGAAGCAGGGCGCAATTTCAGCGGCAATCTCTTCGTCGCAAACCAGGCCGCGATGCATATAGTCTTCGGCGAACCGGGCCAGATGGGTGGAGCCGACGAGATTGACGCGACAATGCGCAGCGAATTGCGCGATCAAATTCTGCGTGTAGTCCCGCTTCACTGTTCCTGGCGTCGCCAGAACAGAGATCATGCGCGACTTTGAACCTTCCGCCGCCGGCTTGATCGCCGGAACGGTGCCGATGAAGGGAATTTCCGGCCAGCGCGCCCGCAGATCCGGCAGCACCAGCGTCGAAGCTGTGTTGCAGGCGATGACGACCATATCCGGCTTATCCGTCGCAATCCGCGCGCCGATGACATCCTCGACGCGCGCGACGAGTTCCGGTTCTTTCCAGGCGCCATAGGGAAAGCCGGCGTCGTCCGCGCAATAGATGTAATTCGCGCCGGGGCGCAGGCGCGTAATTTCGGTGAAGACGGTCAGGCCGCCGAGACCGGAGTCGAAAACAAGAATTTTTGGCGGATGCGACATCGGATGAGGCGGGCGACGATGTTTCTATGGGCTGTGATCGGCGCGAATCGCGTCGTCATCCGCATAGGACAGGCTTTGTCGGCCAAGATCAACGCGGGGCGCTTGCGGCCCCCGGCGCGGCTCAGAGCGGAAGGTTAAACACCCGAGATGGCGTCAACGCGCCCTCGATGATTTCGCCAAAGGCGACAGGCACGCCGCCGCAGGTGGCATAGACGACGCCTCCCGAGGGCGCATCGCGGCCACGCAGGATCACCGAGCCGCCGCGGCGCAGACGCGCCGCCGTATCGCGATCGACGATCACGCAGGGCAATTCGGTGAGACCGGCCTCGACGGACAGGAGCGCCTCACCGGCCATGTTCTGGTTCTCGATTTCATCGAGCGTATAGGCGTCTTCCTCGGTGAAAGGACCGACGCGGGTGCGCCGCAGCGCCGTGACATGGCCAAAGCAGTCAAGCAGCCGACCGAGATCGCGGGCGATGGCGCGCACATAGGCGCCCTTGCCGCATTCCATAAAGAATTGCGTTTCGTTCTCGTTCGAGTCGACTATCTCCAGCGTGTAGATCGTCACCGCGCGCGCCTTCAGTTCTACTTGTTCGCCTTCGCGCGCCAGATCATAGGCGCGTTCGCCGGCGATCTTGATCGCTGAAAATTGCGGCGGGGTTTGCTGGATCTCGCCGATAAAGCGCGGCAACAGCGCCTCGATGGCGGCGCGCGTCGGGCGTTCGTCGCTTTCGCGCGTATTCCGGCCTTCTGAATCGTCGGTGTCGGTTTCGACGCCCCATTTCACGGTGAAGCGATAGGCCTTTTCGCCATCCTGAACGAAGGGCACGGTTTTCGTCGCTTCGCCAAAGGCGACCGGCAGCAGGCCCGAGGCCAACGGATCGAGCGTGCCGGCATGGCCGGCTTTTTTAGCGTTATATACGCGCTTGAGGCGCGACACCGCCTGCGTGGAGGTCAGTCCCGTCGGCTTGTCGAGCGCGATCCAGCCGTCGACGACCACTCTATTCGATCTTTTCTGATTCATGCGTCGGCGTCGTTGTTGGGGGTGTCGTCGTCGTGCGTTTCGAGATCGCGTTTCACATGCTCAGAATTGAGAATGGCGTCGATCCGGGAGACGGCGTCGAAACTATCGTCGATGCGGAACCGGATCTCCGGCGCGAATTTCAGATTGATCTGATGCGCGATCTCGCCGCGCATGAAGCGCCGGTGACGATCCAGCGCCGCAAGCACATGCGGCTCATCCTTGCCGCCGAGCGGCATGACATAGATCGTCGCCAGTTTGAGGTCCGGACTCATTTTGACGCGCGAAACGGTGATCGTGTGCGCGTCCAGCGTCGGATCGCTGATCTGGCTGCGTGACAGCAGTTGCGCCACGGCATGGCGGATCAGTTCGCCAACGCGCAACATGCGTTGCGAAGGCGCGGAGCCGGTAGAATGATGTGCTCGGGACATGTCGGGGCCGGACGTAGGTTGCGCTCAGCGTATTTGGGCGAAAGCGCGAATGGCCGGGAGGACCCCGGCCATTCGGCAGAAGATAAGAATCGGGCTTGTTACAGCGTCCGTTTGATTTCCTCGACGCGATAGCACTCGATGACGTCGCCGGCGCGCATGTCCTGATAGTTCTCGAAAGCCATGCCGCACTCCTGTCCGGCGGTGACTTCCTTGACCTCGTCCTTGAAGCGCTTCAGCGTCGACAGCTTGCCTTCGTGGACGACGACATTGTCGCGGATCAGGCGAACATTGGCGCCACGTTCGACATTGCCGTCGGTGACGCGACAGCCGGCGACCTTGCCGACCTTCGAAATGTCGAACACTTCGAGGATCGTGGCGTTGCCAAGCATGGTTTCGCGCAGCGTCGGCGAAAGCAGGCCGGACATTGCGTCTTTCACGTCATCAACGAGATTGTAGATGATGTTGTAGTAGCGGATTTCGACGCCGGCGCGTTCAGCAGCCTCGCGGGCTTCCTTATGCGCACGCACATTGAAGCCGATGACGGCGGCGTTTGACGCTTCGGCGAGAGAAATATCCGACTCCGAAACGCCGCCGACGCCAGCGTGGACAACACGCGCCATGACTTCGTCGGTGCCAAGTTTTTCCAGCGCGGCGACGATCGCTTCGACCGATCCCTGTACGTCGCCCTTGATGACGAGCGGGAATTCCTTGCGGCCAGCCGTTTTGAGCTGGCTCATCATGTCGGATAGCGATCCGCGCGCCGATCCGCCGCGCGCCGCCAGCTTATCGCGGCGCTGACGTTCACGATATTCAGTGATTTCGCGGGCGCGCGCTTCCGATTCGACAACCGCGACGCGATCGCCGGCCTCTGGCGTGCCGCCAAAGCCGAGAATCTCGACCGGGAAGGAGGG
>JALRFG010000140.1 GCA_023253795.1 Methylocystis sp. | reverse complement strand
GCCGCGCGTCTCGGCAAGCAGCACATCCGCAATGGCGTTATCATGATGCGCACGGAAAAGACCGGCACTCAAATAACGATCCCTGTCCTCCAGGAGCTTCAACAAATCATAGACGCAAGCCCGACCGGCGACTTGGCCCTGATCGCGCGGCACGACGGCTGCCCAATGGTCAAGGAAGGGTTCGGGAACTGGTTCAAAGACGCCTGCAAAGCGGCCGGAGTTCCGGGATCGGCCCACGGATTGCGCAAGGCGGGCGCGACGCGCTGCGCAGACGCTGGCGCGACCATTCACGAATTGAATTCGATATTCGGTTGGAGCGGAACAAAGATGGCCGCGCACTACACAGAAAACGCGGATCGCGCTCGGCTCGCGCGACAGGCAATGAGAAAGCTGGAAAAGAACAAAGAGTGAGTTTCTATTTTGCCACCTTGAATTTCGGCTTTGCCACCTTTTTTGAAATCAATCACATACAGAAGCATTGGTGGGCCGGGAGGGACTCGAACCCCCAACCAAGCCGTTATGAGCGGCCGGCTCTAACCAATTGAGCTACCGGCCCCGCCGTCTCGCGAGGTGATGCGTTCCTACACGCTTCATGGCTCGCCGGGCAATAACTTTCCTCTCCGAAATAACAGGATTTGCGGTCGACCGGATCGAGGCTAGAACAGGAACCGGATTGATCGCGCGAGGACCAATGACGGACAGCAACCAACGCGCAACACTTGTTGCGGCGGCGCAGGAACTGGAGCGGCTTGGCCTGAATCATGGTTCGGCCGGCAATCTCTCCCTGCGCGCCGGCGCCATGGCGCTGATCACGCCCAGCGGTGTGCCGACCGGCGCGCTCACGCCCGAAACGATCGCTTGCATGCCGCTGGCCGGCGTCGATGGCGCCTGGGAGGGACCGCTGCCGCCATCCAGCGAATGGCGCTTCCATCTCGACATTTTACGCGCCCGACCAGATGTGAACGCCGTCGTCCACACCCATTCTCCCTACGCCACCACGCTTGCAGTGATGCGTCGTGAAATTCCCGCCGTGCATTACATGATCGCCGCCTTCGGCGGACCGACGGTGCGCTGCGTCGATTACGCGCCTTACGGAACGCAGGAACTCTCGCGCCTTGTGCTGACGGGGCTTGAAGGACGCGATGGCGTATTGCTCGCCAATCATGGCGCCATCGTCACCGGCGCCGATATGCGTCGGGCTCTATGGCGCGCCGTCGAGCTCGAAAATCTGGCGCGACTTTTTTATCTCTCCCTGATCGGCGGCGGCCCGGTTATTCTCGACGACGCAGAAATTGAGCGCACTGTCGAACGCTTCAAAAATTACGGGCCGCGCGACCCCGCCTGACGTCGTCTCTAGACCGCAGCGAAATCGGGAAACAAAGTCGCCAGCCCTTCGGCGCTCGCCGCACAGACGCCGCGCTCGGTGATCAGACCGGTGACGAAACGCGCCGGCGTCACGTCAAAGGCGTAATTGCGCGCCGTTACGCCTTCCGGCGTCAGACGCACCTCGACCAGGGCGCCATCTGCATCGCAGCCGCTGATATGCGTCACCTCCCGCGGATCGCGCTCTTCAATCGGAATATCGGTCAGACCATCGGAAATGCGCCAATCGATGGTCGAGGCGGGAAGCGCGACATAAAAGGGCACGCCATTGTCATGCGCGGCGAGCGCCTTGAGATAGGTGCCGATCTTGTTGCAAACATCGCCAGCGCGCGTCGTGCGGTCGCTGCCGACGATAATCAGATCGACAAGGCCATGCTGCATGAGATGGCCGCCTGCATTGTCGGCGATCACCGTGTGCGGAACGCCCTCTCCGAAGAGTTCGCAAGCAGTCAGACTGGCGCCCTGATTGCGCGGACGCGTTTCATCCACCCACACATGCAGTTTCACGCCGGCGCGCGCAGCCTTGTAGATTGGCGCGAGCGCAGTGCCCCAGTCGACGGTCGCCAGCCAGCCGGCGTTGCAATGGGTGAGAATATTCAGCGGTCGATCAAGCCCCTGCGCCGCCGCCCGGATCAGCGCCGCGCCGTGATCGCCGATCGCCGCGCAAGTCTCAACATCCTCATCGGCGATCCGCGCCGCCTCGGCATAGGCGACCGCACGCCGCTCTGCGGGCGGCGTCGCCAGCAGCAGAGCGCGCATGCGCTCCAGCGCCCAGCGCAGGTTAACGGCGGTCGGGCGGGTGGCGAGCAGCCGGGCGCAGGCGACCTCAACAGCGGCGTCGCTGGAATCAGCGGCGGTCGCGAGCGCCAGCCCATAGGCGCCCGCCACGCCAATCAGCGGCGCCCCGCGCACCGTCATGTCACGAATGGCCGTTTCTGCATCCGCGCAATCGGCGAGCACGCGAGTTTCGACGCGGTGCGGCAACAGGGTCTGGTCGATCACATGCACGCGACGCCCATCGTCATCGAGCCAGATTGTGCGGGTCTCGCGGCCATTCAGACGCATAGGGCTTATTCCTTATGTCAACAAACGACGCCCTTGTGCCCTCTCGCTCGAAACTTGTAAATCGGGGACAGGCGGCGCCGGGGCCGGACAGGAGAGCGTCTTTGACTGGTTGCCGCGCAATTCGGTTGCGAAACAGGCGAATGTTCACGACCGGCAGGACTGTCATTTCTCCGCCATTCCAGAGCGATTCAACGCCGTGACCCGAATTCTCAAAGCCGATGCGCAAGGCGTCGCCGCCGCAGCGGAAGTCCTCGCCGCAGGCGGGCTGGTCGCCTTCCCGACCGAGACCGTCTACGGCCTGGGCGCCGACGCCAGCAATCCGGCGGCCGTTGCGCGCATTTACGCCGCCAAGGGTCGGCCAGCCTTCAACCCGCTGATCGCTCATGTTTCAAATGTCGCGGCGGCCCAGCGGGAGGCGGCGGCGCCAGCGAAAGCGCTGGCGCTTGCCGCACATTTCTGGCCGGGGCCGCTGACTCTGGTCGCCCCGGTCGCGCCAACAGGTTGCGTCTGCGATCTGGCCCGTGCCGGGCTCTCCAGCGTCGCCCTGCGCGCGCCGGCGCATCCGGCGGCGCAGGCGCTGCTCGCCGCCTTTGGCCGGCCGTTCGCGGCGCCATCCGATAATCGCTCCGGCCATGTCAGCCCGGTGACGGCGCAACATGTCGCCGCCGATCTTTCAGGCAAGGTCGATCTGATCCTCGATGGCGGCCGGACGCCGGCCGGACTTGAATCGACCATCGTTTCCTTCACCGGCTCCGAACCGACGCTGCTGCGTCCCGGCGCATTGCCGCGCGCCGATATTGAAGCAATGCTTGGCGCGCATCTGGCGGCGCCAACAAGCGCGGCCATCGTCGCGCCCGGCATGACCGCCGCACATTATGCGCCGGCCGCATATTTGCGAATTGATGCGGAAAGTCTGGCGCAAGACGAATACGGGCTGGATTTCGGCGGCCAATTGTCCGCCCATGCGCCGGCCGGGCGGATCGTCTGCGATCTGTCGCCAGCAGGCGACATGATTGAAGCGGCCGCCAATCTCTTCGCTGCTCTGCGCGACATCGATGTGCGGGGGCTTACCAAAATCGCTGTTGCGCCGATCCCGGATGAGGGGATTGGCGAAGCGATCAACGATCGGCTGCAGCGCGCCGCCGTCCGTTAACGGCGCGGCGCGCAGGCGCCACGAATAATCAATGCGTCGGACGAAACACTATATTGCACGCGCCACAAGAATACTGGTCAGCGTCGGCAGGGCGTTGTCGAGAAGACGGAAACGACCAAAGCCAGCCAGACTCAAAAGCGCTTCAATCTCATCGACACGTCGCGGTTCGCCACGCCCCATGGCGAGCGTATAGAAACCGTAATAGGCGTCGAGCGTCTCTGCGCCCTTGACGCCGGACATCGCCTCGATGATCAGCAGTGTTGCGCCGGGATCGAGCGCACGACGCACATTGCGCAATAAGGCCAGCGCCGTCTCATCGTCGTGATCATGCACGATGCGGATCATCGTAACCACATCGGCGCCGCGCGGCAGCGGATCGCGCAGGAAATCACCGCCATGAATATCCGCGCGCGCCGCATAGCCGGCCGCTGTCAGCCGCGTCTGCGCGCGCGCCGCGACGGCTGGCAGATCAAACAGCGCCAGACGCAAATCCGGCGCACGTTCGGCGGCGGCGGCGAGAAACACGCCTTCACCGCCGCCAACATCCATCAACTGGCGATGACGCGTGAAATCATAGGCGTCGAGCGCCTCCTGGGCGACCATCGGCTGTGACGCCGCCATCAACGCGCTGTAGGGCGCAACCTGCTCCGCTGACAATGACGTTGGACCGCCGCTATCCGAATAGGGCCAGTAATCCGCCATTGAAGCGCGACGCACACCTTTCAGTAGCGCAACCGGATCCGCAAGATCTGCGTAGAAAAGCGGCTGGTGTGCGACAAGCGACAATGCGGCGCGATTGCCCGCGAAGCCGGCGCCGAGTTGACCAAGCCCCCAGCGCGCTTCGGATCGTCGTTCAACGAGATCGAGCGAGGCGGCGGCGTCGAGCAGACGACGCATCGCCGGCGGAGTTAAGCCCACGCGTTCGGCAAGCGCCTCAGCCGTTAGCGGCGCGGCGAGCAAATGCTCAAACAGTTCAAGCTGGACGCAGGCGAACAGCACCTGCGAATAAACGAAACCGGCGGTGAGATCGAGGCCGGCGCGCGCGCGCCGCCGGGCGATCGGCCGGGTCAACGGGTTCGCGCGGGACCAGCGCTGAAAGGCCGGACTGGCGATCAGCCGGTCACGGCGGGTGCGCAAATGATCCAGCCAGGCCGTATAAAAAGCCGCCATACACGCCCTCCCCTTTGTTCCCCGCGCCGCATAGCACATAAGCCGCCATCGCCGTTGCGGGAAACCGGCCCATCCTGTAGATAGGTGCGGCGCAGTCGCGCCAGAGCGCCCGTAGCTCAGCTGGATAGAGTGCTGCCCTCCGAAGGCAGAGGTCGCACGTTCGAATCGTGCCGGGCGCGCCAATCTAAACCCTTATTTTGACGCCTGCGCGCGACAATTTTCACAATCAATATGTGATTTCTGTCAACTTAATACGCGCCGAATTTAATGAGTTTGCACCATGCGCGAATAAATGCGCGGAGTGCTTATTGTGGCAAATTACCCTGAGAAATTGACGCTGGAGCGCAGAGAGTATGCTCATACATCTATTTTGGGGAGTTGACTGGGGCTATGGCGTGCCGATGATCCTGGCCTCCATCGCCTTCCATGTTTCGGGCCTTGTCGGACTTGAATGGTTGCTGACGACGCTTGACAGACGGCGGCGGAAGCCACGCAGCATCCGATATTTTCTCTTTCTCATGCTTGTCAGCGCCAATGTCGCGCTCATCATGCACGTTTTTGAAGCGAGCGTCTGGGCATTTGTCTATCTACAAGTTGGCGCCCTGCCCGATTATCAGACAGCGATGCTTTATTCTCTGAATGCGCTGACAAGCTA
>JALRFG010000013.1 GCA_023253795.1 Methylocystis sp. | reverse complement strand
CCAATCGCGCGACTTCCGCACGCACGATGGGCAGGAGTTCGGCTTCGAACCAGGGGTGGCGTTTCAGCCAGCCGGTATTGCGCCAGGAAGGATGCGGCAAAGGAATGATGCGGGGCTGCGTTGTGGCGAAGTCCCGCCAGTGGGAGACAATGTCGGTCATGCTCGCAGATTTTGGCAGCACATGGCCTAGCCGCGCAAAATGATAGGCTTGCGCATGGCGGCCAATCGCCAGCACGGTTTCAATCTGCGGCATCGCCGCGAATAGCGCATCGTGCCACTTCTCCCGACATTCGCGCCGTGGCGGCAGATCGCCGCCCGCTGCATCATTGCCGGGAAAGCAAAAACCCATCGGCACAATCGCGATGCGCGCGACGTCATAGAAATTGTCGCGGTCGAGGTCGAGCCAGTCACGCAGTCGATCGCCGGAAGGATCGTTGAAGGGCGTGCCGGTCTGATTGACGAGATTGCCGGGCGCCTGGCTGGCGATCAGCAATCTTGCGGTTTGACTGACCCGCAGCACGGGACGTGGCGGATGCGGCAGGGGCGGTCCCTGCGGCGCTTGCACACAGACATCGCAGGCGCGGATCTGCGTCACGAGCTGATTGAGAGAGCGTGCGCGGGTCTTTGGCGCCTGTGTCATGAGCCTGGCTTGTTCGTCGACAATTTCTGCATTGGCAGCGCAAAACGCGCCAACAGATTGATACAGGGAGATTTGTGGTGATTTAACACGATCCGGAAGGGGGTTGTCAGGCGGTGGTTAAGGATTGTTGTCCACTTCTGAATAGTCAACCTTAAGCTAGCGGTCTCCGGAACGATGCACGACGCGACGGCGGAAAATATCGGTCGGAACCAGGATGCAGAGCCGCAGCACGCGACGCATAAACGTCGGCTCGGCGCGTGGGTGCGCGCGGCGCGCGAAAGGCTGACAAGTTCGGACACGGGCCATCGCGGCTACGATCTTGGGCTGTTGAGCGTCTACGCCGAGGCGCGCATCCGTTTTTTGCCGGCGGATCTGGGCATGATCCTGCTGGCGGTCTGGCTGGCGCACAGTTTCGTCGCCGCCGATATGTTGATTGGCTGGGCGATGGCGGCGCTTGCCGGCGTGGGAGCCCGCCAGTTCGTCGCTCGACGACTTTTATCGGAAGCGGAGGCGAAAACGCCGCTGTTACAGCGTCGCGCCCGCGTTCTTTTTGCCGAGGGGCTTAACGGGCTGATTTGGGCGGCGGCGGTTTTTCCTCTTATCGCTGCGCCGCAGACGCACGCGTCCGGCTTTCTGGCGCTTTTGTTGGTCCTGCGCGCCGGCGTTGACGCTATTGCCGCGGCGACGGTTTTGGTGGCGGTCTATGCCGCGATCGGGCCGGCGGCGATCACGCTGGCCATATGTGTATTCTTGATCATGCCTGCATCTGAACAGGCGCCGCTGCTGGTGCTGTTGACGCTGGCGCATGTTTTTTTCATTGGCCTTGCGTATCGGCTGCGACGCTTTGTTATTGAAGACTGGTTTGCGCGCGAAGAAAACAATGAATTGAAAGCGGAGATGACGCGCGTCACGGCGCTTTCTGATGAAGCGCGTCGCCGCGCTGAAGAAGCCAATCTGGCGAAACCGCGTTTTCTGGCGACGATGAGCCATGAACTGCGCACGTCGCTCAATGCGATCATCGGTTTTTCTGAAGTGCTCGCCGGCGAACTCTACGGCCCGCATGAAAACCCCGCCTACCGGGATTATGCGGGCGATATTCTTGGCAGCGGTCAACAGTTGCTGACGCTGATCAATGAGATTCTCGATCTGTCGCGCGTCGAGGCGGGCGGTTACGAATTGCACGAGGAAAGCGTATTTCTGGCGGCCGTGGCGGAGGAGTGCCGGCATCTTCTGGCGCTCCGCGCGCAAAAGCGTGACATCACGCTCATTGAGACAATAGAAAAAGGATTGCCGCCGCTCTGGGCGGATTTGCGCGCCGTGCGTCAGATTGTTCTGAATCTCCTGACCAACGCCGTCAAATTTACGCCGTCGGGCGGCGTCGTGACCATAAAAGTTGGCTGGACCAGCGCCGGTGGACAATATGTGACGGTTCGCGACACGGGTCCCGGCATTGCGGAAGATGAAATCGCCATGGTGATGACGCGTTTCGGACGCGGCGTCCTGGCGAATAAAAGCGCCGAAGAAGGCACCGGTCTGGGCCTGCCGATCGTCAAGGGATTGATCGAATTGCACGAGGGCGAATTCTTCCTCAAATCGCAACCGGGCGAGGGTGCGGAGGCCATCATTGTGTTTCCGCCGCAAAAAGTAATGAGCGCATTGCCGCGTTACGACGCCGACAGCCATCCCGTCTGAGGCGGGCTGGCGCGATGTCGCCGTCCACGCTAGGGATGGGCGATCATGACGCAACAAGACGCACACGCCGGAGCGCTGGTTCTTTTTTCCGGGGGACAGGATTCGACCACCTGTCTCGCCTGGGCGCTGACGCGTTTTACGCGCGTCGAAACAATCGGTTTCGATTATGGCCAACGGCATCGCGTTGAATTGGAGCGTCGCGCGGCGTTGCGCGAAGGGCTGGCGCAATGCGATCCGCGCTGGCGTGACAGGCTCGGCCCCGATCATACCCTGCCGATTGAAGCGTTAGGGGCGATTTCTGAAACGGCGCTGACGCGAGACGCCGAAATCGCCATGGGCGCCGACGGTCTGCCCAACACTTTTGTGCCGGGACGCAATTTGCTGTTTCTGGCTTTCGCCGCGGCGCTCGCCTATCGGCGCGGCGTCGTCGATCTGGTTGGCGGCATGTGCGAAACGGATTTTTCCGGCTATCCCGATTGCCGCAACGACACCATTCAGAGCATGGCGCGCACGCTGTCGCTGGGTATGGACCGGCCCTTTGTCATTCACACGCCGCTGATGTGGATCGACAAGGCGGCGACATGGGCTCTGGCGCAAGATTTGGGCGGCGCGGCGCTTGTCGATTTGATCGTTGAAGACACGCACACCTGCTATCTGGGCGATCGCAATCAGCGTTTTGACTGGGGCTATGGGTGTGGCCGCTGCCCCGCCTGCGATCTGCGCGCCAAGGGCTGGGAAAAATTCAAGGCCGCCGCTGGTTCGGCGCGTTAAAGCAAATCTGTTTCACACATTAAAAAACCGGCGGAACAGAGTGCCTGTCCCGCCGGTTTTTTTGGATCATCGTGAGATCGGATCGTCTCGTTGATTAATATAATCCGCCAGTGCCGCTGCCGACCGATTGATCGACATGCGATGAGTTCATCTGGTTTGCGCCGCCTTCGCCATCGCCGCCAGAGAAAGAATCCGGCGGGGCCGTGCCAGGCTTGAAGGCCTCAAGAATGGAGCCGGCGCCCGATGAACGCAGACCCGAATGCGGGTCGACCGAGACAAGCTTGATGCCCGGCGGCACGCGGAAAGGCGTGTCAGGCTTGTCTTTCAGCGCCTGCATCATGAAATCGCGGAAGATCGGCGCGCTGTATTGCGCCGCCTGCGCGTGGCTGCCCATCGAACGCGGACGGTCATAGCCGATATAAACGCCGACGCAGAGATCGGGCGAATAGCCGACGAACCACAGATCCTTGGCTTCGTTGGTGGTGCCGGTCTTGCCGGCGAGATGTTTGCCGACCGCCTTGATCGACACGCCGGTGCCGCGCTGGATCACGCCTTCCATGATCGACGTGATCTGGTAGGCGGTGAGCGGATCAAGCACCTGCTCGCGCTTGTCGACAAGCTTGGGTTCGAGCTGATTGTCCCAGTTCTCGGCATCGCAGCCGATACATTCACGCTCGTCGTGACGATAGATCGTCTTGCCGTAGCGATCCTGAACGCGATCGACCAGCGTCGGCTTCACGCGTTTGCCGCCATTGGCCAGCATCGAATAGCCGGTGACCATTTTCATCAGCGTCGTTTCGCCGGCGCCGAGCGCCATCGACAGATAGGGCGCCATATTGTCGTAGACGCCAAAGCGCTTGGCGTATTCGGCGATGAGCGGCATGCCGACGTCATTGGCCAGACGCACCGTCATCATGTTCTTGGAATGCTCGACGCCATGACGCAGCGGATGCGCGCCGGTGCCGTGTCCGCCTTCGAAGTTTTCGGGCGTCCACCAAGAACCGTCCGCCTGTTTGATCGAAATCGGTTCGTCGAGGATCGAGGAGGAGGGCGTGTAGCCGTTGTCGAGCGCCGTGGCGTAGACGAAGGGCTTGAACGACGAACCCGGCTGGCGCAGCGCCTGCGTCGCGCGGTTGAACTCCGACTGATCGTAGGAGAAGCCGCCGACCATCGAAAACACGCGGCCGGTGTAGGGATCCATCGCCATCATGGCGCCGGAGATTTCCGGAATCTGCCGCAGGCGGTAAGCGCCGGCGCGTCCGGCAAGCGGCTCGACGTAAATCACGTCGCCGGGCGTGAAAGCGCTGCGCGGATTGCGTCCCGTCCAGCGCATGCCGTCGGCGCCGAGCGTGCCGGTTTCACGTTCGCTGGAGATTTCGCCGGATTTTTCGCGGCCGGGCTGAATGCCTAGACGCGCATTGCCGTCGCTGGTGTCGAGCACGACGGCGAGACGCCAGGGGCGCACGTCGCCAAGCGCGGGAATATTGGCGAGCGCCGTTCCCCAGTCGCCGGAGACGTCAATGTGATTGATCGGGCCGCGGAAGCCATGCGCTTCGTCAAAACGCACGAGGCCGTCGGCGAGCGCCTTGCGCGTCATCGCCTGCATTTTCGGATCGAGCGTGGTTCGAACCGTCAGGCCGCCCTCATAGAGAATCTTTTCGCCGTAACGTTCGAGCAATTCGCGGCGCACTTCTTCGGCGAAATAGCCGGCGACATAGGTGTTGGGCGAAAGCACGCGCGGATTGACGCCCAGCGGTTCGGTCTTCGCCTTGGCGGCTTCTTCCGGCGTGATGAAGCCGTCATCCGCCATGCGGTCGATGACGTAGTTGCGACGCTCCAGAGCGCGTTCGCGATGCTGGAACGGGTGATAGTTGTTCGGCGCCTTGGGCAAGGCGGCGAGATAGGCGGCTTCGGCGATGGTCAGTTCGCTGACCGATTTGTTGAAGTAATTCAGCGCTGCGGCGGCGACGCCATAATTGCCGAGGCCGAGATAAATTTCATTGAGATAGAGCTCGAGGATGTGCTCTTTCGAATAGGCGTTCTCGATCCGGAACGAGATCAGCGCTTCGCGGATTTTACGATCAAACGAACGCTCATTGCCGACAAGGAAGTTCTTGGCGACCTGCTGGGTGATGGTCGAGGCGCCCTGCACATGCTTGTTGCCTTCGACAAGGATCATCACCGCGCGCGCGACGCCTTCGGGGTCGACGCCGCTATGGGTGAAGAAGTTCTTGTCTTCCGCCGAGATAAAGGCTTGCCGCACCAGCGGCGGGATCGAGGTGTAGGGCAGGAACAGGCGGCGTTCGTGCGAATATTCCGCGAGGATCGATCCATCGGCCGAATGCGCGCGGGTCGTGACCGGCGGCTCGTATTTCTGGAGCGTCGCGGTGTCCGGCAGGTCTTTCGAATAGTAAAAGACCACGGTGGCGATCGCGACGGCGCCCAGCAGAAAGACGATCGTGCCGGTCGCAAACAGAAAGCCGAGAAATCTCGCAAACAGGCGCATGTATGATTTTCCTCACAGCGTCGGACGCTATGGCGTCCGCATCTGATATGGGGTTCGTCTCGTCGATCACACGGGGCGGCAGAGGTCGCCGCGCCCCTTTTTTGGCGCGTAATCCGGGCGATCGGGCTGGTTAACCCTTGCAGGTATTTTGTGTTTTATTCTGGGCGCGGCGTATCCGGCGCGGGCGCCGCCGCGGCTGAGGCCCGGGCGGCGAAAAACGCCTCGATCGCCTCGGCGGTCTTGCCGGCGGCCCGGTCCCGCCACTCTGGAGAGGTCAGGCGCGCCAGGTCCTTGGCGCTCGACACATAGCCAAGCTCAAGCATGGCGGACGGAATATCGTGCGCTTTCAACACGACAAAGCCGGCCGAGCGGGTCGGGTTCTTGTTCAGGCTGCCCGCTTCTTTCCAGCGCGTCACCAGAGAATGCGAGAACTGGCGGCTGAAGGCGTGGGTTTCGCGGCGGGTCAGATCGAACAGAATGTCGCCAATCTCGCCATCGGCGGCCGGGCTTTCCAGCCCCGCCGCCTGATCGGCGCTGTTTTCATGCTCAGCGGTGCGAGCCGCCTCGGCGTCGGAGGCCGCGGCCGATACGGTGTAGACCGTCGCGCCCTCGACATGCGGCGCCGCCAGCGTATCGGCGTGGATCGAGAGAAACAGGGCGGCGTTGGCGCGGTGAGCGAGCGCCACGCGCTCGGCGAGCGGCAGGAAGATATCGTCGTCACGGGTCAAAACCGCATGCAGACGGCCGCGGGCTTCGATCTTCTCCCGCAGGGCGCGGGCGAAGGCGAGCACGATCATCTTTTCTTCCGTCCCGTTTCTGGCGACGGCGCCCTGATCGACGCCGCCATGGCCGGGGTCGATCATCACGACGGGTTTTTCGGTCGGGGCCAGAGGGGCGAGGCCAAGCGGTGCCGGCGGCGCGGGGGACGGTTTTGCCGCCGGAATCGCGCCTGCCGCCTGCGCATCGGCGGTGAAGCGCGCGGCGCTGATGGGGGCGAGTTCGATGATCAGTCGCGCGCCGGAGGCGGCGGGCTGGCTTTCGACTCGGACCGCCGTCGCCGGCGCCGCAAGATCGATGACGACGCGGGATCGTCCGGGCGCGAACTGGCCAAAGCGATAGGCGCGAATGAGTTTCGATCCACTACCGCGACTAGCTGACGGCTCCATCTGGAACGTCACTTCCGGCAAATCGACGATGATGCGGGCCGGATTGGCGATCGGCCAGACATGGGCGGCGACAGGCCCGGTGAGGTCGAATGTCAGCCGGGTGTGGTCCGTCGCGTTTTCAATGTGGCTCGCAATAACCGACACCGGCGTTTGCCCGGCGGCTGGCGCCATCGACGACAATGCGAAGACAAGAGCCGCCAGCGCGCGCCGAAGTCCGGAGCGACGGGCGGCGCTGTTTCGCGCAGTGGATAGGATCGATGCCGCCATTTTGCGTCTCATGCCGGACGGGCGTTGATTCGCACAAAACCGAAGTCATGCGTTGGCGCGGAGACTGCGGCGGTAAGCTTAACGCATCGTTAACCAGGATCGAATTGTCGCATGCTTTGCGCCAGACTAACGCATCCCCCAGCTGTGGGCGATGGCTTTGCCCGCGCTGGCGCCGACGGCGGCTCCGGCGACCAGGCCAACCGGACCGCCGACAACGGCCCCGGCCAGACCGCCGAGCAGACCATTGACGACCGTATCCGAAACGCCGCCGCCTGACGCGCGCGCCGTCCTGGCCGCACGGGCTCTCTCGTGCCGGGCTCTGGCGGGCGGGGTGTATTTTGGCGCGGTGGACAGGCCCTCTTCATTCGCGGCGATGATCTTGTGGGACTTCTGGCTTGTTTTGTCGGCTGTAGCGGCTTGCGCCGGCGTAGTCGCGATCGAAGCGGCGGGCGCCGTGGTTTTGGCGTCTGAAGGCGTCGCGGTCGCCGCGATGGCTGATGTTTTAGTCGCTTCATCAACGCGTGGTGAAATCGATTGCGGCGCATCGAGATTTGATGCGCCTGTCGTCGCAGACGTCAGTTTTTGTTGTGTCGCTGGCGCGACGGCGACCGGCGCGGGACGGATGTCCGGGGTCTCCACGGGAGCGGATGCAATGACGCTGGTCGCAGAAGGCGTCGATGCCGCCATGCGGTCGGAAGAGGTTTCCGTTTTGGCGGATTCGATTTGCCGGAAGTTTCCAAGTCCCGCAAAGGCGAGCGCAGCGACAAGGAGTGCGGCAAAGGAGGCGAAGATCCACGGCGCCGTTGTTCTCGGCGTTCGGGTGCGTAACGCTTTCGAGACAAATTCGCCTTCGACGTAATCCACTTCAATGATGTCGCCAAAGTCGGTGCTGTCGTGGCGTTTCTGCTGACCGCCCAGAGGCGCAAGATCGAACATGGCGGCGTCGGCGGGAAGCGGGAGTGTTGCGACGCCAGCCGTTTGACCCAGCGCTTTTGCGCTGCTGGGCAGGCGGCGATCCGTTTCACGCCAATGTCCAACCATGGATGCGCGATCATGGATCGGCGCGGCGTTTCTCAGGCCGAGGCGAGATGCGAGGCGGTTGAAAAAATCGACGATAATCCGCCAGAGCTTCTTGAGCATGACACATCTCCACAGCGCCGCAGATTTTTCGCGAAACACCCGCTTCGCATTGGCGCAGGCGCTTCGTCGATCGATTCGACAAGCGTGCGATGGTTAATATCAATTATATTTTATGTCGTTTTTAAGAAGCGCTTGGCTGGAATATGATCAGCGCTGTCCGCGCGCCACGGGATATGCAAAAGACGCTTTGAAAACAGTGCGCGCCATTTAAAATGGCAATCAAATAAAAAAGCCGGCGCAGTTGGCGCCGGCCTGATTTCTTATGCGATGCGCTTATTCTTCATCATCGTCTTCATGCGTATGTTCACCCTCGCCGCCCGGCGTCTGCTGGGCGGGGCGACGTTCCTGATAGCGCTGCATGCGTTCGGCGCGTTCGCCCGGATCGCGGCCGATCTTGCTGGCGAGATGGACAAGGTCGATGAATTCATCGGCCTGACGGCGTAATTCGTCGGCGATCATCGGCGGCTGGGTGGTAATGGTCGAGATAACCGAAACGCGCACGCCCTTGCGCTGCACGGCTTCGACCAGCGAACGGAAATCGCCGTCGCCGGAGAAAAGCACGATATGATCGAGATGTTCAGCCATCTCCATCGCGTCCACCGCGAGTTCGATGTCCATATTACCCTTGACCTTGCGGCGACCCAGAGAGTCGACAAATTCTTTTGTGGGCTTGGTGACGACGGCGTAGCCGTTGTAGTCGAGCCAGTCGATCAGCGGGCGGATCGATGAATATTCCTGATCTTCAATCAGCGCTGTGTAATAAAAGGCCCGCATCAAGCGGCCTTTGCTCTGGAACTCGCGCAGCAGTCGTTTGTAGTCGATGTCAAAGCCAAGAGACTTGGCGGTGGCGTATAAATTCGCGCCGTCAATAAACAGGGCAATACGTTCATCACTGGCCATTATCTTTTCTCTCAAACAGTTTGTGTTTACGGATGCGACAATATGTTTCGCGAAGTCATCGCCAGGATAAGCATGACGGAACAGGAAAAATCATTAAATCTGTTTAATCCATATCCATGCAGCTAATTTGACGCAGTTATTTTTCGGTCAACGCATATCGTATATTCAGGAAAGCAGCGTCGCCATTTTATCAGGACGTTAAATCCGCGTCCCGCGCGTCGGCGCTCTCTTGTAGAGTTATGTGCGCCGAACCGTCGCAAGGTCAAGTCTGATCATGTGTTAGAGATCGTGGAAGATGACTGATTGTGCTGCATAATTTATGTCGATCATCTCCTGCTGCGCGTCGATGACGCGGCAGAGCGTCGCCTATCCCGCCGCATCTCGATTTCTATAAAAAATGTTAATCATGCCGTTCCGACAACGAAGCGCATGTCATAAAACCAGCGCCTTGCTCCGATGACGCCGCTAGGCCGGGCCGCCTTGCCTTGCGCCGGCCTCTGATCTGGCGTAAGAGCGGGCCTTCACGAAAATCTGGGAGTTCGACGGCAGATGGCGCGCGTCACTGTGGAAGATTGTATCGACAAGATCGAAAACCGTTTTGATCTCGTCCTTCTGGCCGCGCATCGCGCCCGCCTGATCTCGTCGGGACAGCATATTCTGGTCGAGCGCGACCGGGATAAAAACCCTGTTGTGGCGCTGCGCGAAATCGCCGACTCCACACTGACGCCGGAAGATCTTTCGGAAGACTTTATCCATTCGCTTCAGAGACATGTGGAAGTCGATGAGCCCGAGGCGGAAGCCGCCCCGGCGCTGGCTTCGGCGGCTGGCGTCGACGTTGTCGACATTGACGCCACCTTCGATCGCATGACCGAAGAAGACCTGCTGCGCGGCCTTGAAGGGCTGGTGCCGCCGGCGGAAGTCGAAGAAGACGGCGAATAATCCACGACGTTAGACGCGCCGCTGGAGGCGCGGTCGCGGCTGGGTTACACTTTACGAAACAACTTCGATCGCCAGCTGGCGGCGTGACGCTTTTCTTTTATAGGAACAGTGTGTTGCGCATCGGCTGGCCCAGCCTTTGCGGCCACCGCACATGATGCGTCAGTATGAACTCGTCGAAAGGGTGCGGAAATATAATCCGCGCGTAGACGAGGATTTGCTCAATCGCGCCTATGTCTACGCCATGAAGGCGCATGGGGCGCAGACCCGCGCTTCGGGCGATCCCTATTTCTCCCATCCTCTCGAAGTCGCGGCGATCCTCACCGATCTCAAGCTCGATGACGCCACCATCGTCGCCGCCGTCCTCCACGACACGATCGAAGACACCGACGCCACGCATGAAGAAATCGAGCGGCTGTTCGGCAAGCAGATCGGCCATCTCGTCGACGGTCTGACCAAGATCGAAAAACTCGATCTCGTCTCCAAACAGGCGCGGCAGGGCGAGAATTTTCGTAAATTGCTGATGGCGGTGGCGGAGGACGTGCGCGTTCTGCTCGTCAAGCTCGCTGACAGGTTGCACAATATGCGCACCCTGCATTTTGTTCCGCCGGAAAAACGCGCCCGCATTGCGCAGGAGACGCTGGATATTTATGCGCCGCTCGCCGGCCGCATCGGTATGCAGCGCCTGCGCGATGAGCTTGAGGAACTGGCGTTTCGTCATCTCTCGCCAGAGGCGCATCAAGCGATTTCGGAACGCTTGCGCGATCTGCGCGCCAAAAACGGTCGGGCGATCCGGCGCGTTGAAGAAGAGCTGACTGAAGAATTCGCTAAACGCGGAATTGAAGCGGCGGTCGCCGGCCGGCAGAAAGCGCCTTATTCCGTCTGGCGGAAAATGGAGCGTAAATCGATTTCTTTCGAACAACTCTCCGATATCTTCGGCTTTCGGATTATTGTCGGCGGTGTTGAGGATTGTTATCGCGCGCTGGGCGTGGTGCACACCAAATGGCCGAGCGTGCCCGGTCGCTTCAAAGATTATATTTCGACGCCCAAACAAAATGATTATCGCTCATTGCACACCACGGTGATCGGGCCGGGACATCAGCGCGTCGAATTGCAAATCCGTACGGCCGAGATGCATGAAATCGCGCGTTTCGGCATCGCCGCACATGCGCTTTATAAGGACGCCGCCGGCGACGAAGGGCGTGAGGAGCTTGCGAAAGAAAGCCGCGCCTTTCGCTGGCTTCAGGAAACGCTCGATCTGCTCTCGCATGGCGACAGCCCTGAAGAATTTCTGGAGCACACACGGCTCGAATTGTTTCAGGATCAGGTGTTTTGCTTCACGCCGAAGGGCGGACTCATCGCGCTGCCGCGCGGCGCGACGCCGATTGATTTCGCCTACGCCGTGCACACCAAGCTCGGGAATTCCGCCGTCGGCGCCAAGATCAACGGACGCGTTGCGCCGGTGTTGTCGCATTTGCAGAATGGCGATGAGGTCGAGATCATTCGCGCCGAGGGGCATATTCCCCCCGTGGCCTGGGAGACGGCGGTCGCGACCGGCAAGGCGCGCGCCGCCATTCGTCGCGCGACCCGCGAGTCGGTGCGGCAACAATTCGCCGGGCTGGGACGACAGATTGTCGAACGTGCGTTTGAGCGCGCCAATCGGGTCTTTTCGGAAGACCGGTTGAAAGCGGCGTTGCCGCGTCTGGCGCGCGCATCTCTGGAGGATGTGCTGGCGGCCGTCGGTCGCGGCGAAATTTATTCCGGCGATGTCGTCAAGGCGCTGTATCCGGACTTCACCGAAGATCGCAAAGTGACGCAAACGCCGATCCGCCCCGGCGAACCGGGCTGGTTCGGCGTCAAGGCCAACGCCAATGTGGTGTTTAAGGCGCCGGGCGCGGGCGGCGCAGACGCCATTCCCATTCGCGGTCTGAGCGGCGACGCGCCGGTCAGCTTTGCGCCGATTGGCGGCGCCGTTCCCGGCGATCGTATCGTCGGCATTCTGACGCAGGGCGAAGGCGTCACCATCTATCCGATCCAGTCGCCGTCATTGACCGCCTTTGACGATCAGCCGGAGCGCTGGCTCGATGTGCGCTGGGATATTGATACGGAGCGTCGTGAGTTGTTTCCGGCGCGCGTCGTCGCGCAGGCGATGAACGAGCCGGGCGCACTGGGCGCGCTCGCCACGCTAATCGGCGAGACCGGCGCCAATATCGACAACATCAGCTTCCGGGCGCATTCTCCGGACTTCCGGGAAATGACCTTCGATCTGGAGGTCGCCGACCTCAAACATCTGACGGCGGTGATCGCGAAGCTGCGCGAAAGCCCGCTGGTCAGCAAGGTCGAGCGGGTGATCGGTTAAGCGCTTTCCGCCGAAGTGGAAACCGGTTCGGCGAAAGAAAGTGCGACAAAACACGAGACAGGAGCGCCGGTCTGACTCAATCAGACCGGGAAAGACCTTGGAACGATTGCGAAGCAGGAAGGACATGTCGGCAAAGCCTCTACGCCTTGGCGTCAACATCGATCACGTCGCCACCTTGCGCAATGCGCGCGGCGGTGCGCGTCCGGATCCCTTGCGCGCCGCGCTGCTGGCGATTGAGGCTGGTGCGGACGGAATCACTGCGCATTTGCGTGAGGATCGTCGCCATATCACCGACGCCGATATGGCGCGATTGAAGGCCGGCATTTCCAAGCCGCTGAATTTTGAAATGGCGGCGACGGCGCAAATGCTCGACATCGCGCTGGCCACCGCGCCGCACGCCGCCTGTCTGGTGCCGGAGAAACGCACCGAACGCACCACGGAAGGCGGCCTCGATGTCATCGGCGGCCATGATTATCTCGTCCCCTTTGTCGATCAATTGACGCGTGGCGGTATTCGCGTTTCGCTGTTCATCGAACCCTCGACCGAGGCGATCGATGCCGCCGCATCCATTCGCGCGCCGGTCGTCGAATTGCACACGGGCGCGTGGTGTCACGCCGTTGAGACGGGCGATCTCGCCCGCGCCGAGCGTGAATTCGCGCGCGTCGTCGCCGCCGCCGCCTATGGCGCGGAGAAGGGGCTTGAGATCCACGCCGGACACGGCCTCGATTACGACACCGCGCGACGGGTTTCGGCCCTGCCACAGATCGCTGAACTCAACATCGGCCATTTTCTGATAGGCGAAGCGGTGTTCGTCGGTCTGAGCGAGGCGATCCGCCAGATGCGTGCGGCGATGGACGCCGGACGGGCGTCGGTCGCCCCATGATTTTGGGCTTCGGCAACGATCTTTGCGACATCCGCCGGATCGAACGGGCGCTGGAACGCTATGGGACGCGGTTCACCCATCGGCTGTTCACCGAGGTGGAGCGCGGCAAATCGGATGGGCGCGCCGCCCGCGCAGCCTCCTACGCCAAGCGCTTCGCCGCCAAGGAGGCCTGCGCCAAGGCCTTGGGCACCGGGATCAGCGAAGGCGTGTTCTGGACGGATATGGGCGTTGTCAATCTGCCCTGCGGCCGTCCGACCCTGGCGCTCACCGGCGGCGCGGCGGCGCGGCTGGCGGCGATGACCCCGGCCGGCATGAAGGCCGTCATCCATCTCACCCTGACCGACGAATATCCGCTGGCGCAGGCGCAGGTTCTCATTGAAGCTGCGCCATGCTAAGCGGGCGGAGGCCGGGCCGGCCCATGCCGCGCCCCTGCGGGAGGTTCGTGGCTTGAGCAGGAATGTATCGAAGACCGTGAAAGAGGAAGAAGGCGGCCTGGTCGAAACGATCAAGGTGGTCATCCAGGCGCTGGCGATCGCGCTTGTCATCCGCACCCTGCTGTTCCAGCCGTTCAACATTCCGTCGGGGTCGATGATTCCGACCCTGCTCATCGGCGATTACGTCTTCGTGTCGAAATACGCCTATGGCTATTCGAACTACTCCATGCCGATGGGGCCGAATATTTTTTCCGGTCGTCTGTTGTCCTCGCCGCCCAAGCGCGGCGACGTCGTGGTGTTCAAACTGCCGCGCGACAATGAAACCGATTACATCAAGCGCGTGATTGGCCTGCCGGGCGACAAGATCCAGGTGATCGAGGGACGGCTCTACATCAACGGCGCCATCGTGCCGCGCGAGCAGACGGAAAAAGCGCTCACTGAAAATCGCGAGGGGCGTGAAGTTCCGGTCGCCACCTATAAGGAAACCCTGCCGGGCGACGGCGAGCATCCCGGCGTCGAACATACGATCGTCGAGATCGAAGGCGATCACGGCATCAACGACAACACCGAACCCTTCGTCGTGCCGCCGGATCAATATTTCATGATGGGCGATAATCGCGACAACTCGACGGATTCACGCATTTCTCCGGAACTGGGCGGCGTTGGCTTCGTACCTTTCGTCAATCTCGTGGGTCGCGCCGAAATCATTTTCTTCTCTGTGAAGAAAGATGAATCGCCGCTCGCCTTTTGGCGCTGGCCGTGGTCGGTTCGCTGGAATCGCCTGTTCAAAAGCGCGCACTAACGCGACGACTGGCGTTTATGGCGCGCGCAAAACCGGATATCGCCCAACTCGAAGCGCGCATTGGCCACGCCTTCTCCGATCCTGTCCTGCTGCGCGCAGCGCTGACCCATGTCAGCGCCTCGACGCAACGGCCGGAATCCTACGAGCGGCTTGAGTTTCTCGGCGACCGCGTGCTGGGGCTCGCCGTTTCGCATATGCTTTATGTCACTTTCCCGGATCGCAGCGAGGGCGAGCTGTCGCGCCGCCTCGCCGCGCTGGTGCGCAAGGAAACCTGCGCCGAAGTCGCCGAGAGCTGGGGCGTCGGCCCGTTTCTGCGACTTGGCGAAGGCGAGGCGCAAACCGGCGGCCGCAAGAAGCGCGCGATCCTTGGTGATGTCTGCGAGGCGATCATCGGCGCCGTTTTTCTTGACGCCGGCGCCGAGGCGGCGGAGGCTGTCGTGCGCGCAGCCTTTGTCGAGAAAATGCACGCTGCAGCACCCGATCTGCGCGACGCCAAAACCGCTTTGCAGGAATGGGCGCAGGCGCGTCGTCTTGCGCCGCCGCGTTATCTGCTGGTGACGCGCGGCGGGCCGGATCATGCGCCATCCTTCGAGATCGCGGTCGAGGTTGAAGGTTTTGCGCCGGCCGTCGGCGCCGGCGGCTCCAAACGCGCCGCAGAACAAACGGCGGCGGCCGCTTTCATGGCGCGCGAGGGCGTCGATAGTCATAAGGGGACAGGGTGAATACGGATCACGACGAGACTTCTCCGACGCGCTGCGGATTCGCCGCGCTTGTCGGCGCGCCCAACGCCGGCAAATCGACGCTGCTCAATCAGCTTGTCGGCGCGAAAGTCTCCATCGTTTCGCGCAAGGCGCAGACAACGCGTGCGATGGTGCGCGGCATCGCCATCGAAGGCGCAGCCCAGATCGTGTTGGTCGACACGCCCGGCATCTTCAAGCCGAAGCGCCGTCTCGATCGTGCGATGGTGGCGAGCGCGCTGTCCGGCGCCGCCGACGCCGATGTCATCGCGCTGCTGGTCGACGCCCGCAAGGGTCTGGATGAGGAGGTCGAAGCGATCCTCGCGCAACTCGTCGAAAACAAGACGCCGAAAATTCTCGTCATCAACAAGGTCGACATCATCGCGCGCGAGAAGTTGCTGGCGCTCGCCACGGAATTGAATGCGCGCGGCGCTTTTGGAGAAACCTTCATGGTGTCGGCGCTGACTGGCGATGGCGTCGGCGATCTGCGCAAAGCGCTGGCGCGGCGCATGAAGCCGTCGCCCTGGCTTTATCCGGAGGATCAGCTTTCCGACGCGCCGCTGCGTCTGCTGGCGGCCGAGATCACCCGCGAGAAAATCTACGACCGCCTGCACGATGAGTTGCCCTACCAATCCACCGTCGAAACCGATAGCTGGACCCAGCAAAAGGATGGCTCGGCCCGGATCGAGCAGACGATCTATGTCGCGCGCGATGGCCAGAAGCGGATCGTGATTGGCGAAGGCGGCCGCACCATCAAGGCGATTGGTCAGGCGGCGCGGCTGGAAATCGCCGAGGCGGCCGATCAGCCCGTGCATCTCTTTCTGTTTGTGAAAGTGCGTGAGAACTGGGAGAACGATCCCGAACGTTATCGCGAGATGCGTCTGGAGTTTCCCAAAAACGAATAATATCGACGGCAGGCCCCGATTCGCCGCCGGAGGACGATCCATGTCGAAGAAACGCAAAGTGACGACCGTCTATCGCTATCTGACCGGTCCGGACGACGCGAGCTTTTGCCATCGCGTCACCGAGGCGCTGAGCAAGGGCTGGGCGCTCTATGGCTCGCCGACCCTCACCTTTGATCCGGAACAGAAGCGCGTGATCTGCGGTCAGGCGGTAACCAAGGATGTCGAAGATCTGGATTATTCTCCCGACATGAAACTGTCGGAAGCCTGACGGCGGCGTCGGGCGATGGAATGGCGGGACGAAGGCTTCGTCATCGGTGCGCGCCGGCATGGCGAGAACGCAGTCATTCTCGAATTAATGACGCGTCAGCGCGGGCGTCACCTTGGGCTCGTGCGCGGCGGCCGTTCATCCGCCATGCGGGCCGCGCTGCAACCCGGCAATCTTGTTCTCGCCTCGTGGCGGGCGCGCATTGAGGATCACCTCGGCGCGTTCACGGTTGAGCTGCTGGCGGCGCGCGCTGCGCGTTTCCTCGATCAGGGCGCGGCGCTGAACGGTCTCGCGACGCTGGCGGCGCTGTTGCGCCTGTTGCCGGAGCGCGATCCGCATGAAGAATTATTTGAGCTGGCGGACGATATTGTCCTGCGCTTCACGGCGCGCGACGCCGCCGCCATTGCGCTGGCGCGGTTTGAACTGGCGTTGCTGGGCGCGCTGGGCTTTGGTCTCGATCTCGATGCCTGCGCGCTTACCGGAGCGACCGACGATCTCGCCTGGGTGTCGCCGAAATCTGGTCGCGCGGTGACGCGCAGCGCCGCCGCGCCGTGGCGGGAGCGTTTGCTGCCCTATCCGGCGTTTTTGCAAAATGCCAGCGATGAAGCCTCGGCCGATGAGATCGCGGGAGCTTTTCGCCTCACCGGATATTTTCTGGCGCGCGATATTTTTGCGCCGCGCGGCTTGCCGCTGCCAGCCCCGCGCGCGCTCTATCTGGAAACTCTGGGGCGTTAACGCGGTTCGTCGCAGATGGTGCGCGATTCCTGTTTGGTGACGCCGTAGCCTTCATCAATATCGACGAAAATCACGCGGCACAGCGCCTGTATCGGATTTTGCGGCGGCGTCTGTTCCGATGTGGCGCTCGTGGCGCGCAACGGGGCGGCGTTGGCGGATTTTGTCGCTTGCGGTTCGGCGGCGCACGCGACGCCGCTCGTGAGCAGGAGGGCGGTCAAGAGCGCGTAAAATGGCGGAAGCAGTCTCATCTCAATTCATCATCCCGCTTTGAAAAGTTGGTCCCGCCCACCAACGCCGCCATGCGGCGTCCGCTCCCGGCGCTTCTAGCGGAGGCGACGGCGCCGCCGCAAGCGGTTCACGCGCATTTCATGCCTTTTATCCGACGTGGACACCGGAAAATCAGCGGCGCGCTTGCGCGCGCTGTGTGAAACCCATAGAGCAACAGGAGCAAAAAGCCGGGTGATTCATCAAGAATCAAAAGCCTCTCAATGGGTTACGGAGCGGTTTCTCCGTATCGTGATCGGCATTATACAGATTGCGCAAATTGCTGGCGTGACACGGCGGCGCCCGGGCGACACACGGAACAGGCGGCATGGTTCAAAAGGGCAAAGGCGCAACGGGCGGCAAGGGAAGCGGCAAGACTGGCGCGCCGGAAACGACGCCGACGCCGGTCGATCTGCGTGACGCGCTTGAAGAGCGTTATCTGCGCTATGCGCTGTCGACGATTACGGGCCGCGCCTTGCCCGACGCGCGCGACGGCTTGAAGCCTGTTCATCGACGCATTCTTTACGGGATGCATATTCTGCGCCTCGATCCCGGCGCGCCGTTCAAGAAATGCGCCAAGATCGTTGGCGACGTCATGGGTTCCTTCCACCCGCATGGCGATCAGGCGATTTATGACGCGCTGGTGCGTCTCGCGCAGGATTTCTCCTCACGCTACCCGCTTGTCGACGGCCAGGGCAATTTCGGCAATGTCGACGGCGATTCCGCCGCCGCCTATCGTTACACAGAAGCGCGCATGACGGCGGTGAGCCGTCTGTTGCTGGAAGGCATTGACGAAGACGCCATCGATTTCACGCCGAATTATTCCGGCGAGGAAAAAGAGCCGGTGGTGTTGCCGTCGGCGTTGCCGCATCTGCTCGCCAATGGCGCGCAGGGCATTGCGGTCGGCATGGCGACGTCAATCCCGCCGCATAATCTCGCCGAACTTTGCGACGCCGCGCTGTATCTGATCTCGCATCGCAAAGCGACCAGCGATCAATTGCTGACCTTTGTGCAGGGGCCTGATTTTCCGACCGGGGGCATTATCGTTGATCGTCGCGAGGATATCGCTGAAGCCTATCGCACCGGTCGCGGCTCCTTCCGCGTTCGTTCGCGCTGGGTGAAGGAAGAGCAGGCGCGCGGCGGCTGGGTCGCCGTCGTCACCGAAATTCCCTATGGCGTTCAGAAATCGCGATTGATCGAAAAGCTCGCCGAGCTGATCTCGGAGCGCAAGCTGCCGCTGGTCGCGGATGTGCGCGATGAATCGGCGGAAGATGTGCGCATCGTTCTGGAGCCGCGCGCCCGCACCATCGATCCTGAGCTGATGATGGAGACGCTGTTCAAGTTCTCCGAGCTTGAAACGCGTTTCGCCATGAACATGAATGTGCTGGTCGATGGCGTGACGCCGCGCGTCGTCTCGCTCGATGAAGCGCTGCGCCAATGGCTCGATCATCGTCGCGTCGTGTTGCAGCGTCGGGCGCGTCATCGTCATGCGGCGATCGTGCGGCGCATCGAGCAGCTTGAAGGCATGGTGATTGTCTTCCTCAATCTCGATGAGGTGATCCGCATCATCCGCGAGGAAGACGATGCCAAGGGCGAACTGAAGAAAGTCTTCAAGCTTTCCGATATGCAGGTCGATTATATTCTCGACACGCGCCTGCGGGCGTTGCGCAAGCTTGAGGAAATGGAGCTGCGCCGCGAATTGCAGGAGCTGAGCGAGGAGCGCAAGGACATCGACAATCTGCTCGCCGATGAAGATCGGCAGTGGAAAGTCATCGCCGCGCAGGTGCGCGATCTCAAGAAGACCTATGGTCCGCAAACGGCGGCCGGCAAGCGCCGCACCACATTTGAAGATGCGCCGGAGAGCGTCAATCTCGATCTCGCCGAGGCGCTGATCGAGCGTGAGCCGATCACCGTCATCCTCTCAAAGATGGGCTGGATCCGTGCGCTCAAAGGCCATGTGCAGGATTTGTCGTCGCTCGCCTTCAAGGGCGACGATGCGCTGGACGCCGCCTTTTTCGCGCAGACGACAACCAAAATTCTCGCCTTCGCCACCAATGGCAAGGTTTATACGCTCGACGCCGGCAAGCTGCCGGGCGGGCGTGGCCATGGCGAGCCGGTGCGGCTCTTCGCGGATATCGATGAGGGTGAAACGCTCGCGCATGTGATGCCGCATACGGCCGGCGCACATTTGCTGCTGATCGCGGATGATGGACGCGGCTTCATCGCAGCGCAGGACGATCTGCTGTCGTCGACGCGCAAGGGTCGTGCGGCGCTGAGCGTCGATGCGCCGGCGAAGCTCCGCGTGGTCGCGGATGCGACGAGCGGCGATCATATCGCCATCATTGGCGAAAACCGCAAGCTGCTCGTCTTCCCGCTCGAGGAAGCGCCGCGTATGGCGCGCGGCAAGGGCGTGCGGATGCAGCGTTACAAGGATGGCGGCGTCGCCGACGCCAAAGTCTTTGCGCTGAAGGAAGGCCTCACCTGGACGGATAATTCAGGCCGTGTGTTCACCGTCAGCAAGACGGAGCTGGCGGAATGGATCGGCCACCGCGCCGAAGCAGGCCGGTTGCCGCCGCGCGGCTTCCCGCGCAACAACCGGTTTAGCGCTTGATGGGCGTCGTCTACTTCTTCGACAAAACGTCCGGAAGCTGGAAGCCCAGCTTGCCCTGACGCCACAGCGTGAAGATGACGCCGCTCAGGATCAGCGCAAAGACCGCGAAGGCGGCATAGAGATACATCTCATTGTCGGTGACGAGACCGACAGAGAACGGATGCTGGCCGATATAGCTTTTCGCGCCGTCGTCGCTGGTGAATTTGACGTAGAGAACGTAATTGCCCGGCGCGTCGAAGCTGTGATCGAAATTCACCATGCCGTTGCGGAATTTTTGCAGCGGCAGACGGCCGACGACGCTGGTTTCGGGATCGGGCGTCGTATTCGGCACATCGGCGCGCAGGATGCGAATGTCCCAGTTCATGTCGCGCAATTCATTGTCGCCGGCGTCGAGCACGATTACCGAAGGGCCGGTCTCCGCCAGCGCGTCGCAAACGCGATCGATGTTTTTCTTCGGCTGCATGGCGACGAATTTCATCGACTTCTCGCCGATCGCCACGGGACATTCGGGATCGTAGTAATGCCAGCCGGCGGCATGGCTGGTCTGCGAAGAAAGCAACAGAGCCGAAAACAGCAGCGTCGCGACAATCAGCAATCGGCTCACGTTCATTTCCCCGTTGTTTAAATGCCGGCGTCGAGCGCGGCGAGCATCTGGTCCATCGCCAGCGCCGGTTCGGCGCATTTGGCGTCACCGACGATCCGCGCCGGCACGCCGGCCACGGTTTTGTTCGGCGGCACTGGATCAAGCACCACCGAACCCGCCGCGATCATGGCGCAGCGGCCGATTTCAATATTGCCGAGCACTTTCGCGCCGGCGCCGATCAGCACGCCGCGCCGCACTTTCGGATGACGATCGCCGCGCGTGCGGCCGGTGCCGCCGAGCGTCACGCCATGCAGCATCGAGACATCGTCTTCGACAATGCTGGTGGCGCCGATCACGACGCCGGTGGCGTGATCGAGAAACACGCCCTTGCCGATGCGCGCGGCGGGATGAATGTCGGTCTGGAAAATCTGTGACGACAGGCTTTGCAGGGTCAAAGCGAAATCGCTGCGACTGTTATTCCACAACCAATGCGCCAGACGATGCGTCTGAAGCGCATGGAAGCCTTTGAAATACAAAACCGGCTCGATCAGCCTGTTGCAGGCGGGATCGCGTTCCAGCACGGCGAGAAGATCGGCGCGAACGGCGTCGAGCAGCGCCGGTTCATGGTCGAGACAGGCGTCGAACGCCTGCCGGATCATGGTGTAGGGCGCCTCCGGACGATCCAGACGCTGGGCGACGCGATGGGCGATCACGCCGGCGAGGCTTTCCTGCGCCAAAATCGCGGGATGGACGAAGCCGCCCAGTTCCGGCTCCTGACGCACAATCGCCTCCGCCTCCTGACGCAGACGCGTCAGGAGCGGGTCTGCTCCAGAAAATCCAATAACTTCCGCGCCTGTTTCGCGCGCTTCCGACGCCATGCGACCTCTCTAACGGGACGTTTTATAGGCGAAGTTCGTCCGTGAATCACCCGTCTGCGCGCGGGACGACGCTCTCACCGGCGAGAAACGACAAAACGGCCTGTTTGTAGACGTGGTCGCCGACCGCGCGATTATGGTCGCGGCCGGGAATATCGACCACCTCCGCCTGCCGGAACAGGGGTTGCAGCGGGTGAGGATCGCCGGCGACGTCATCGCGCGTGCCGACGCAGATCAACACCGGCTGGGCGACGCGAGCGAGCGTCGCCTGGTCCATGGTTTTGCGGAAACCACGAACGCAGGCGGCCAGCGCCTTGAGATCGCTGCGCGTCGACTCGGCGAAGCCCCGGAAAATCTTCAGCATCGGCGGGCCGATATCCTCGATGTTTTCGGCCTCCATCGCCTCGGCGAGGCCCGACGGCAGGCCGGGTTCGCGCAGCAGATGATCCCCGACGCCGCCGAGGATCAGATGGTTCACCTTTTCGGGATGGGTAACCGCCAGCGTGATCGCAATGCGCGCGCCCATCGAGTAGCCCATGACATCGGCGCGCGGGATCGCCAGATGGTCGAGCAGCGCATTGGCGTCGTCGGCCATGACCTCAAGGCTGTAAAGCGCGGGGTCGTAGAGTTTTTCTGATTGACCATGACCCCGATTGTCGAAGATCACGACGCGCCGGCCGTCCTCTGTGAGGGTCTTGATCCATTGGGTGAACAGCCAGTTGACCGCATGGGTCGAGGCGAAGCCGTGGATTAAAAGGATGGGCGCCTGCTTGTCCGGCCCTGTCGGCCGATAATCCGCAAATGCGATTTCAACGCCGTTCGATCTGAAACTGTCCATGGCGAAAGCCGTTTGCTCCTGAACCTCAAAACGCGTGAATACCGAGCGCTGCTGTAAATGCAGCGGCGCTATTGCCAACCGGCGCGCTTGCCGGTAAACGAGCCGCACGCTTGGTCTGTCGTCCTGTGGACGAATGGCCCGCGCGGGCGCCCGTAGCTCAGCTGGATAGAGCACCAGACTACGAATCTGGGGGTCAGAGGTTCGAATCCTTTCGGGCGCGCCATTAAATCAATACCTTAGCGTTTCTTACCGTTCTAGAAATTATTTTAGAACGGTGTTTAGAACGGTAAATTTCCTCGATACCCCCCTTAAACTCGATGGTTCATAGCGAGTCTAGGGCGCGACAAGCAGAG
>JALRFG010000139.1:253-5439 GCA_023253795.1 Methylocystis sp. | reverse complement strand
ATATTGCGGCCATCGAAATTGGCTTCGCCGCTCACCTTTGCGCCGGGGGGAAGCAGGCGGACGATGGATAGAGCGCTGATCGATTTGCCGGAACCGGATTCGCCGACCAGCGCCACCGTCTTGCCGCGCTGGACCGAGAAGGAGACATGATCGACGGCAAGCGTTTCGCGGCCACCTTGCCGGAAGGTGACGCAAAGATCGCGCACGTCGAGGAGCGGGGCGTCCGTCATATCGGTCATCCGAAATTCTTTCTCGGATCGAAGGCGTCACGAACCGCCTCGCCGATAAAGACGAGCAGCGACAACATCAAAGCGATGATGACGAAACCCGCCAGACCAAGCCAGGGCGCCTGAAGGTTCGATTTTCCCTGCAACAATAATTCGCCCAGCGAAGGCGAGCCCGGCGGCAGGCCGAAACCGAGGAAGTCGAGCGAGGTCAGTGTGGTGATCGAGGAATTAAGAATAAAAGGCAGGAAGGTCAGAGTCGCCACAGTGGCGTTGGGCAGCAGATGGCGCATGATGATGCGGAAATTGCTCAGACCCAGCGCGCGCGCGGCGTTCACATACTCGAAATTGCGAGCGCGCAGAAATTCAGCGCGCACCACATGCACCAGCGACACCCATGAGAACAGCAAGAGAATGCCGAGCAGCACAAAAAAGCCGGGTGTCAGAAAGGAAGAGATGATGATCAGCAGATAGAGCTGCGGCAGGGAGGACCACACTTCGATGAAGCGCTGAAAGACAAGATCGACCCTGCCGCCAAAATAACCCTGCACAGCGCCGGCGGCGACGCCGACGATCGACGAGATGGTGGCGAGGATCAGGCCGAACAGAACTGAAATTCGGAAGCCGTAGAGCAGGCGGGCGACGACGTCGCGGCCCTGATCGTCAGTGCCGAGCCAGTTCCATTCAATGTCGGCGCAGCCATGGTTGGGCTGGCCGGGACGCAGGGTTTTCGCCGCCGCGACCTCGCATTGCGCCTTACTGAGCATCCAGGTCGGCGGCGACGGCGCCGGGGTCGGCAGCGCAAGATTATGCGTGTCATAGGAGAAATGAACCGGCGGCCAGATCATCCAGCCATGGCTGTTGATCTCACCCTCGATCACCGGATCGCGGTAATCGGTGCGGGCAAGAAAGCCCCCGAATTTTTCTTCCGGATAATTGACGAAGGCGGGGAACAGCAATTCGCCTTTGTAAAAGGCGAGCACCGGACGATCATTGGCGAGGATATTCGACAGCAACGACATCACAAACAGGATCGTGAACAGCCAGAAGGACCAGTATCCACGCCGGTTCGCCTTGAAACTGTCGAGGCGACGACGATCGAGCGGGGTCAGGCGCAACCAGCCGCTGCGCGAAATCGGCGGCGCCAGTGACGCCGGGCTGTCTGTGACGGCGCTCATCCTCAGACCTCCCGCGTTTCGAAATCGATACGCGGATCGATCCATGTGTAGGTGAGATCGGAAATCAGATTCACCACCAGACCGAGCAGGGCGAAAATATAAAGGCTGGCGAACACCACCGGATAATCGCGGTTCACAATGCTCTCAAACGACAGATAACCCAGTCCATCGAGCGAGAAGATCGTTTCGATCAACACCGACCCCGTAAAGAAGGCGTGGACAAAGGCCCCCGGGAAACCGGCGATGACGATCAGCATGGCGTTGCGGAAGACATGTCCATAGAGGACGCGACGTTCGGTTAGCCCCTTCATGCGCGCCGTCTGGACATATTGCTTGCGGATTTCGTCCAGAAAGGAATTCTTGGTCAGGAAGGTCTGGGTCGCAAAGGCGCCCAGCGTCAAGGCGCTGACGGGCAAGACGATATGCCAGAGGTAATCGAGAATTTTCCCGACCAGCGACAATTGATCAAAATTATCCGAAGTGAGGCCGCGTAGCGGAAAGATTTGCCAGAAGGAGCCGCCGGCGAAGAGCACGATCAGCAGCATGGCGAACAGAAAACTCGGGATCGCATAGCCGATGATGATGAGATTGGAGGTCCAGATATCGAATTTTTCGCCGTCGCGCACAGCCTTGGCGATGCCGAGCGGAATCGAGATCGAATAGGAGATGAGCGTCATCCATAAGCCAAGCGACATGGAGACCGGCAGGCGTTGTTCTATCAGGCTTAAAACGCTTTCGTCGCGGAAGTAACTCTTGCCGAAATCGAACATCGCGTAGTTTTTGATCATAAGCAGGAAGCGTTCATAGGCCGGCTTGTCGAAGCCGAATTGCTTTTCCAGCTCGGCGATAAATTTCGGATCGAGCCCCTGCGCGCCGCGATATTTGGTGGAGGTTTCCGCCGCCATCGGGCCGGTCTGACTCGCTGCGCCCTGACCAACGTCGCCACCGCCGCCCGAGAAGCGTCCAGCGGCGCCGACATCGAAGCCTTGCAACTGCGCGATTATCCGCTCGACCGGCCCGCCGGGCGCGAATTGCACGATGACAAAGGAGATCAGCATGATCCCGAGAATGGTCGGGATCATTAGCAGCAATCGGCGGGCGATATAGGCTCCCATGTGTCAGCGTCCCGTAAAGTTGATCTTTTTGGCTTTCGCCTCGTCCCACCACCATGTCCAGAGCACGCCGGTGTCAAATTTCGGCGCGCGCTCGGGTTTGTCGAACAAATCCCAATAGGCGTAACGATGCACCGGATTATACCAGTGTGGCACCCAGTAATGCTGGCTGCGCAGCACCCGGTCCAGCGCGCGGCAACAGGCGACGAGTTCGTCGCGCGTTTGCACCTTCAGCGCCTTGTCGACAAGGCCGTCAACCACCGTAAGGCTAACGCCGGGCAAATTGCGCCCGCCATTCACATTGGCGGTGGAGGAGTCGAAGTAAGCGCGTAATTCCTCGCCGGGATTCCACGCCATCATCAGCACGTCGTGAACCACGTCGAAATCGTAATCTTCCAGACGCTTCTTGTATTGGGCGGCGTCGACGACGCGCATATGCGCTTTCACGCCCAACAGCTTCAGATTTTTGATGAAGGGCTGGGTGTGACGTTCGAAAGTGTTCGAATTATCGAGAAATTCAAAAACAAGCGGCGTTCCGTCCGGCAGATAGAGCTGGCCATCCTTACGCAGGCAGCCTGCGGCGGTGAACAGATCGCTGGCCTTCTTCAGCAGCGTGCGGTCCTGCCCGGAGCCGTCCGAGACCGGCGACATATAGGGTTCGCCAAACACATCCGCCGGCAACTGATCGCGCCAGGGATCGAGCAGGGCTTTTTCGGCGTCGCTCGGCAGGCCGGTCGCCGCCATTTCCGAATTTTCGAAATAGGAGGAAATCCGCTTGTAGGCGTCATACATCAGATTGCGGCTAGTCCATTCGAAATCGAAGGCGTAGCCGATCGCCTCACGGATTCGCGGGTCTTTGAAAATCTTGCGACGGGTGTTGAAGACCCAGCCCTGAATGCTCGGGATATTGTTGTTGGGCGTTTCGGCGCGTTTGACGCGGCCGTCGCGTGCGGCGGGAAAATCATAGCCCGTGGCCCAGACACGGGCGATATTTTCTTCGCGCTCAGTGAAGGCGCCGGCCTTGAACGCCTCGAAAGCCACCTGGCTGTCGCCGAAATATTCAAAGCGGATAACGTCGAAATTGCCTTGACCAATGGTGATCGGCAAATCCTTCGCCCAGTAATCCGGCGCACGATGATAGGCGATGAAGTGTCCCTGTTCGAACGCGCCGACTTTATAGGGGCCGGAGCCGAGCGGCGGCTCAAGGGTCGTCGCTTCGAAATCGCGCGTTGCATAATAGGCGCGCGAGAATATCGGCTGGTTGGCCACAGTCAGCGGCAGATCGCGCGAGCGTCCGGGCGCAAAGCGGCAGACCAGCACATCATTGGCGACCGCCTCGGCGCTAACGAGATCGCGCAGCATCTGGCTGATGACGGGGTGGCCTTTCTCTTTCAGAATATTCAGCGAGAAGGCGGCGTCATGCGCGGTGAGCGGCGAGCCGTCGTGAAACCGCGCTTGCGGGCGCAGAAAATATGTGTAGGTGAGCTTGTCAGCGGAAATCCGCACCTTGCGGGCGACGAGACCATAATAGGCGTCGCGCTCGTCGAGGCTCTGGTTCATCAGCGTGTCGAACACCAGCGACATGCCGGTCGCCGGATTGCCGCGCAGCACATAGGCGTTGAAGGTGTCGAAGGTTGGACTCGCCGGCGACAGCGCCAGCGTGCCGCCCTTGGGGGCGGCGGGGTTCACATAGCCAAAATGTTTGAAGTCGGCCGGTTCGGCGAGATCGCCGAAGGTGGAGAGGCCGTGGCTTTCGATCTCGCCGGGAGCCGGCGCTTTGGCGACGACTGGTGCGGCGCCTTTTCCCAACGCGTCCGGCGCCATGGCGGCGGCGGCCCCGATCATGCCGGCGCGCAAGACGCCCCGTCGCGTTAACGGAAACAGAAATTCAGCCAAAATCGCTCCAGAACTGCGCCGGAGCCGGAAGCGCCCCGATGATTCGACTCATATGTAACTATTTGCGGCGATTATGTCGGATTTTGGCGGTCGCCGCACGTGAATTCCGATGGCTTTTCCCCGTTAAATCCACCAGTTGAGTTCATATAGGGAGAAACGACGCCGGCGCATCGGACGTTTTTGGCGCGGGTAGGAGCGTCCCTGAAAATCGCCTATACAGGCGGAATGACCCGCATAGCACTGTATTCCGGCACATTCGATCCGCTCACCAATGGCCATCTCGACATTATTCGTCAGGGGGCGGCCCTGTTCGATCGGGTCGTGGTCGCCATCGGCGTTCATCCGGGCAAAGCGCCATGGCTGACCTTCGAGGAACGGCGCGACGTGATCTCGGCCGCCTGCGCCGAACTGTCTGCGACCATCGAGGTCACGCATTTCGACGGTCTGGCGGTCGCTGCGGCGCGCGCCGCCGGGGCCTGCGCCATCCTGCGTGGTTTGCGCGATACGACCGATTTCGACTATGAAATGCAGATGGCGGGCATGAACGGAGCCATGGCTCCCGACATCAAAACGGTGTTTTTGCCCGCCGCGCCGGGGCTGCGCCATATCAGCGGCACGCTCGTGCGTCAGATTGTGGCGCTTGGCGGCGACGTGTCGGCCTTTGCGCCGGCCGCATCCGTCGAGGCCCTTAAACGCGTCCGGGAACGGCGCGAAAAATAGCCAATGGGAGGCTGTATGAACTTCACCCGTCGTTTCGCTCTCGCCGCTGTGGCGTT
>JALRFG010000139.1:0-243 GCA_023253795.1 Methylocystis sp. | reverse complement strand
TCCGCGCCGAGGATGAACACACGCTGTATCTCGACACCAAGGATGGTCGCGTCACCATCAAACTGCGCCCGGATCTTGCGCCCAAGCATGTCGAGCGTATCGAAAAGCTCGCCAAGGAGCATTTCTACGACGGCATCGTCTTCCATCGCGTGATCGACGGCTTCATGGCGCAGGCGGGCGACCCGACCGGCACCGGTATGAGCGGCTCGCGCTATCTTGATCTCAAGGCCGAGTTCAGCGATG
>JALRFG010000138.1 GCA_023253795.1 Methylocystis sp. | reverse complement strand
CGACGCGTGGGACGCGGACCGGAGGGTCGACCTCGCGCTCGAGGCCCTCGGTGCCGTCACGGATCGCGCACGTCCACTGGCGAGCATGTCGGTCGGGGAGCGTTACCGGGTCCGGCTCGCGGGGCTGCTCGGTGCGCAGCACGACCTGCTGCTGCTCGACGAGCCGACCAACCATCTCGACGCTGAAACAGTGAACTGGCTGGAAGGCCATTTGCGCAACTATCCCGGCGCGATCCTGATCGTCACCCACGATCGCTACTTCCTCGACAATGTCACCGGCTGGATTCTCGAACTCGATCGCGGCCGCGGCATTCCCTATGAAGGAAATTACACCACCTGGCTGAAGCAAAAGCAGAAGCGCCTGGCGCAGGAATCCTCCGAGGACAAAGCCCGTCAACGCGCGCTCGAAGCCGAAAGCGAGTGGATCGCCTCATCGCCCAAAGCGCGACAGGCCAAAAGCAAGGCGCGTATCCAGCGCTATGAGGAACTGGTCGCCAAGCAGAACGACAAGGCGCCGACCACGGCGCAGATCGTCATTCCCGTCGCCGAACGGCTTGGCGACAATGTCATTGATTTCGAGCACATCACCAAAGCCTTTGGCGACAAGCTGCTGATCGACGATCTGTCGTTCAAGTTGCCGCCCGGCGGCATTGTCGGCGTGATCGGTCCGAACGGCGCCGGTAAAACGACGCTGTTTCGCATGATCACCGGCCAGGAACAGCCCGACAAGGGAACGATCACCGTCGGCGAAAGCGTTCAGCTCGGTTATGTTGATCAGTCGCGCGACGCGCTGCACGCCAACAAGACCGTCTGGGAAGAAGTCTCCGAGGGCAATGAGGTGATCTACCTCGGCAAGCGCGAGATCAACTCGCGCGCCTATTGCTCGGCCTTCAACTTCAAGGGCGCCGATCAGCAGAAGAAGGTCGGTCAGCTTTCCGGCGGTGAACGCAACCGCGTCCATCTGGCGAAAATGCTGAAAAGCGGCGCCAATGTGCTGCTGCTCGACGAACCCACCAACGATCTCGACGTCGAGACGCTGCGCGCGCTCGAAGAAGCGCTTGTCGATTTTGCCGGCTGCGCCGTCATCATCTCGCATGATCGCTTTTTCCTCGACCGTATCGCCACGCATATTCTCGCCTATGAAGGCGACAGCCATGTCGAATGGTTCGAAGGCAATTTCGCCGATTACGAGGAAGACAAGAAGCGCCGGCTCGGCGTTGACAGCGTCATCCCGCACCGGCTGAAATACAAGAAGTTCACGCGCTAATCGGTGCGCCGCCTGTTGGCGTGCGCGCTCGACGGCGCGCACGCCAATGCTATGAACGCCAATGAGCTCGGTGCGCCAATGCACACACATAAGCTTTCCGCCGCCATCCATCTTCCGCGCCAGCTTGCTTTTTTTGCGCTCGCTTCTTTTCTGATCGGCGTGATCCTGAATTGCGGCGCCGCGTCCGCGCAGGCGCAAATGACGGATCTCCTGCCGTCATCCCCGCCTGGCGTCGATTGCACATGGAAGACTTTTGACAGTTCGACGCTCGGCCTGAAAATGCTGGTGCAGGATTGCGCGTCGCCTGACCGCCAATATGTTTTCCGCACGGAAGGAAATGCGATTTATGTGCGCGCGAAAGCTGGCGATCTCGCGCGACAGGAACAGAAAATCATCGAGGTTTTCACCAAGCCCGCCGATCTGCCAATTCGCAACGCCATTTATCAGCGTTTCGTCATCCCTGTGCCGGCGTATCAGACCGCCGGCTGCCAGGTCAGAAACATGCGCGATCTGCTGTTTCTGGAACGCGAGCAGATCACTCTCGATATTTTCCCGCTCGGTCAATACGGTTACCCGTCTGAACTGAGTGGAAAAACCGACGCTTATTCCGTTTGCGGCGCCTATGGCTTCTCGGCGGACGGCAGCCGGTTTTTTTCCTTCCATCCAGATGAAGATAAAACGAAATATATTTTCATCACGATGCCCGACAATAAATCCCTGTTCGATCCGTTGAACATCCTGCTTTATTCCGGCACGCAAAAACTTGATGCGCCGCCACCAACGGCGGCGGACGCAAAGCTGCCTGTTGTTGTGCAAAAGAAGATAGCGGATGCGCCCGCGCCGCCCGCCAATGCTTTCGAGTGGCGTCTGGTGGAGAAGATCGGCGCCATGAGCTATTTCATCAACGCCCATTCGATCGTCGACGCCTCCGGCCATGTCAGCGCACAGGTTCTTGTTGATTCCGGACCACGCACGACGGGCAAGGATCTCGCTGGATTGCCGGACGGCGCCGCATCGAAAATCGAAAACATGACGGTCGATTGCAAAACCCGGCATTACAAAACCGAGAGCGCCGATCTGTATCGGGACAATATGGGCAAAGGCGAAATCGTCCGGCATTTTGATCAACGCGCCGGCTGGATCTTTGTGCCCGGTTATTATGTCAAAGTCTTCGATCAACTGTGTCAGCCTGCGCCCAGCCAGGACATCGCGCCGCCCGCGCCGACGCTTGAGCGTTAAGCGCCGGAATGATCATTCCCCTGCGCCGCTCTTGTTGAGCCGGCGCCTTGTTCCGACATGCGAGACCATGTGATGTCTGCCGGGCCGCATCCATCCCGCCGCTCCGCCGTCGCCCCCTTTCTGGCGATGGACGTTCTGCGTCAATCAACAGAACTCGAACGCGCCGGCCACCGTATCGTGCATATGGAGTTGGGCGAGCCCGGCGCGCCGGTTCCGCAGGCGGTGCGCGTCGCCGCTGAAGCGGCGCTGAAAGACGGGCGGATTGGCTATGGCGAAGCGCTGGGCGACATCACCTTGCGCAGTCGGATCGCCGCGCATTATCACGCGCGTTACGGCGTCACGATTACGCCGGATCGCGTGATTGCGACCACCGGATCGTCGGGCGGCTTTTTGCTGGCCCTGACCGCCGCGTTTGATCCGGGCGCGCGGATCGCCGTCACCGCGCCCGGCTATCCGGCCTACGCCAATATTCTTTCAGCGCTGGGACTGGAAGCCGTCGCATTACCCGTCGGTCCTGAAACGCGCTTTGCGACAACCGCTGAAGCGCTCGCCGCTGCGCATCGTCAAAAACCGATTCAGGGCGCGTTATTCATGAGCCCGGCCAATCCAACCGGCGCAATGATCTCATCGGAAGAGCTGGCGCACATCTGCGCCTTCTGCGATGAAGCCGGGATCACGTTTATTTCGGATGAAATCTACCATGGTCTCGAATATGAGGCGCCAGCCCAGACAGCGCTGCGCTTCACCTCAAACGCCATCATCGTCAATTCATTTTCCAAATATTACGCCATGACCGGCTGGCGGCTCGGCTGGCTTGTGGCGCCCCAGACGCTGATGCGGCCATTGGAGCGCCTGCAACAATCGCTCGCCATTTGCGCGCCGACCATCTCGCAGAAAGCCGCACTGGCCGCTTTTGACGCCACGCAAGAGCTTGACGCCAATCGCGCCGTATATGCGCGCAACCGCGCTCTGCTGATGAAACAGTTGCCGCTTATGGGGCTGGATGATTTCGCGCCGCCGGATGGCGCCTTCTACATCTACGCCGATGTGTCGCGCTTTACCGGCGACTCGCTGGCGTTTTGTCGGCGGATGCTGCTGGAGGCCGGCGTGGCCGCCACGCCGGGAGTCGATTTCGATCCCGAGGGCGGCGCACGTCAGATCAGATTTTCATATGCCGGCGCCGCAGCCGATGTCGCCGAAGGCGTCGAGCGGCTGGCGGCCTGGTTGCGCAAAGGCTAGAGAACTGCCCGGTCTGATTGAAACAGACCGGGGCTTTGTTTGATGTTTTGCCGCGCTTTCTTTCGCCGAACCGGTTTCCACTTCGACGGAAAGCGCTCTAACCGCTGCGCGCTATCCGCCGCCAAACGGCGTGCGCACACGCTGCCACCAGCCGCCCTTCTTCGGACGATCCGGTTCGGCTTCGGTGATGACCACCTCTGTCGGCTCACGCGGCGGCGGGGCGACGGCTTCGATCACCGTCTCCGGTTCATGCGAGGCGACAGGCGCGCTTTCCGCCACCGGAGCCGGCGATGAAAAGGCCGGCGCGGGCTCTGGCGCAAATGTCGGCATATGCGCTTCGCGGGGCGACACGAAATCCGCCGTTTCCTCAACGCCGGGATCACGCGGGAAATCGGGCGCCTGATTGAGGAATTCCTCGGGCAGTGGCGACGAACGACGCCAGCGTCCCGGTCCCCGCTCACGACGGCCGCCACGCTCCTGACGCGGCTCACGCGGAGCCGGAGAGCCTTCAATGGCCGCCATTAACGCCAGACCTTCATCGGACGGCTGCTCGGCTTCAAGCGGCATATGCTCGCCGGGCGCGCCGCCACGTCCGCGACGACGACGACGACGACGACCACGCGTGGCTTCGTCCTCACCCTCTTCGCCGTTAAAACGCGGACGCGGTCCACGGTCGTCACGACGCGAGCGGCCATTCATAGAGGCGCCTTCTTCGGCCTGCGCCGCGGCTTCCTCATTGGCTTCCGCCTCGATCAATTCGTCTTCATCAAGCGGCGCGACCGCGATGGAGTCGACGCGCAACGGCGCCGGCGCCAGAGGCAGACGCGGACCGGAGGCGAGTTCGCCGCGCTCCAGCGCATGATAGACGGCGCCGGTCAGCGTGTCGTCTGCAGCAACGGTGATATGCACGCCAAAGCGACGCTCCAGCTCATGCAGATGCGCGCGTTTCTGATTCAAAATGTAAAGCGCGACAACCGCACGCGTACGCAAGGTCACGTCATGCGACGCGCTCTTGACCAGCGTTTCTTCCAGCACGCGCAGAACATGCAGAGCGATCGACGCCGTCGAGCGCACATGACCCGCGCCCGCGCAATGCGGACAGGGAACCGTGGAGCCTTCGATCACGCCGGCGCGAATACGCTGACGCGACATTTCCAGCAGGCCGAAATGCGAGATGCGGCCAACCTGAATGCGGGCGCGATCGTTCTTCAGCGCTTCCTTGATGCGGCGCTCGACCGCACGATTGTTACGGCCTTCCTCCATGTCGATGAAATCGACGACGATCAGGCCGGCAAGATCGCGCAGACGCAACTGGCGCGCGACTTCGTCCGCCGCCTCCAGATTGGTGCGCAGCGCCGTGTCCTCGATATTATGTTCGCGCGTCGACCGACCGGAGTTCACGTCGATGGCGACCAGCGCCTCGGTCTGGTTGATCACCAGATAGCCGCCGGATTTCAGCGTCACCTGATTGGAGAACATGGAGTCGAGCTGCGCCTCGACGCCGCTCTCCGCAAAAATCGGCCAGGCGTCGCGATGCTGCTTCACGTTTTTCACATGGCTCGGCATCAGCATGCGCATGAAGTCTTTCGCTTCGCGATGGGCGTCGTCGCCGGAAACGATAATTTCCTCGACATCGCGGCCATAGAGATCACGAATGGCGCGCTTGATCAGCGAGCCCTCTTCATAAACAAGCGTCGGCGCGCTGGAGCGCAGCGTCAGTTCGCGCACGCTTTCCCATAGCCGCAGCAAATATTCGAAATCGCGTTTGACTTCCGCCTTTGTCCGGCTCGCGCCAGCGGTGCGCAGAATGACGCCCATTCCGTCCGGCACATCGAGATCGTGAACGATCTCCTT
>JALRFG010000137.1 GCA_023253795.1 Methylocystis sp. | reverse complement strand
GGATCAATGCGGCGCCAAGCTCTTCAGGCGAACGCTCGGCCAGCAGCAACCGGGCCATGGCGAAGTCTTCCTCGTCCGGCGCATCCGTCAACATGGGATCGGACAAGAGCCGTTCCTGATCGAGCCGACGGATTTCCTCGGCGGCGGGAGGCCCCATCCATTGAGCCTGCACATGAGCGTCTCTGAGAATCTGCTCGGCGCGGCGGCGTCGGATGACGGGCACCAGAAGCGCGCTGACGCCTTTTCGGCCCGCACGGCCGGTGCGGCCGCTGCGATGCTGGAGCGTTTCGACATCATGGGGAAGATCGGCGTGGATCACCAGGCCCAGATTGGGCAGATCAATGCCGCGCGCCGCGACATCGGTTGCGATACACACACGCGCACGACCATCCCTGAGCGCCTGCATGGATTGATTGCGCTCATGCTGGCTGAGCTCTCCCGAGAGTAAAACGGCGGAGAAGCCGCGCTCAAGCAGCGTCGCCTGTAAATGACGGACGTGTTCGCGCGTATTGCAGAAAACAATTGATGTCTGTGCGTCGACAAGCCGCAAGAGATTTACGACGACATATTCCGTTTCTTTGGGGATGATGCGGATGGCGCGATATTCAATATCGGCGTGGCCACGCTCATTATGGCCAACTTCAATTCGTAATGAATCGCGCTGGTAGCGTTTCGCCAGCATGACAATGCCTTTCGGCATCGTCGCAGAAAACATCAGCGTCTGCCGGTCCGCCGGCGCTGCGCCCAGGATGAATTCCAGATCCTCTCGAAATCCGAGATCCAGCATTTCATCGGCTTCATCGAGAACGATGGTCCTGAGGCCGGACATATCGAGACCGCGCCGCTCGATATGGTCGCGCAAACGTCCGGGCGTGCCGACGATAATATGCGCGCCCAAGGCAAGGTTGCGGCGTTCCTGCCGCGCATCCATGCCGCCCACACAGGACATGATGCGGGCGCCGGCGAAGTGATAAAGCCAGCTCAGCTCGCGCTCGACCTGCAGGGCCAGTTCGCGGGTTGGCGCGATAATCAACGCCAAAGGCGTCGTGGGACGTGCGGCTTTCTCGGCCCCGCCCATGACGCCCTGCTCAAGCGCAAGACCGTAGGCGATCGTCTTGCCCGAACCTGTCTGCGCCGAAACAAGGAGGTCGCGTCCTTGATTTTCTTCTTTTAAAACAGCTAGTTGAACGGGTGTTGGGTCGCGGTAGTCACGTTCGGCGAGCGCGCGCGCCAGCCCGGGGCCGGTATGGAATTTCGTCAAAGCGACCTGTTTCTTTCTGAAAAATCGGAAATGGAGAGGGGCCGCCAATCCGTTGGGGCCGTTGGTTCACCATTTCATAAACTCTGCGCCCTTACCATAGCCCGGAAAGTTGGCGAGCGATTCGATGAATCGGTTCGGTTAGGGAGCGGGATCGGTGGGCAAGGCCGGGTGTCTGCAAAGGCTGCTGGAAATCGCCGCGCTGCGGGCGGCGCGCTGCGTGGATGATATTGAGCGTCCCGACAGCGAAGAGGCGGGCGAAATATACGCCTGGCTGAGTTTTGGCGGCGTTCATGGCGAAAGATTCAGCGCCTATTACCATGGCGCGCCCTTTTCGCGCGCCGCTGCGCTGAGCGACCTGCAAGAGCGCAGAGAGATCGCTGTGGCGAATGGCGCCTGCGAGATGCTGATCGCCGCATTGGACAAGCAACGTCTTGAGCTGTGGCGTAGCATCCGTTGATCGTAGCCTTTGAGCGTGCGTCCTTCGCCGCTGTCTGGACATGAGCGCAACGACCTATTCTAGCATCTGGATTGCGATATTTACGCTTCTGGCCGGCGTTTATTGGCCGGATGTTCGGGGACTGGCGTTTATTGCGCTGGCGTTCATTGGTCTGCTGCATTTGGCGGTGCTCGTGTATGAGCAGATCGCCTCTCCGGCGTTTTATGAAAAAATGAGCCCGGAAGAATTCGAGCATTATTGCGCGGCGGTTTTGCGTCAGAGAAAATGGCATGCGCGGGTTACGCCGCCAGGCGCAGATCAGGGCGTTGATATTGTTGCAGACAAGCGCGGTCTGCGGATCGTGCTTCAGTGCAAGAAATATTCAAAGCCGGTTGGCAATTACGCCGTTCAGGAGATTGTCGCCGGCATAGCGCATGAGAACGCGCAGCGCGGCGTTGTCGTCACTAATAGCGATTATACCGCCGGCGCGCGCAGATTGGCGGCCTCCAACGATGTGTTGTTGCTTCATCATTCGCAATTAGGCAAAATCGACCGGCTTTTACGCAAACCGGTTGAATTACCTGTCTGGCTGACGGGCCTCTGGAGATGATGTGAGCCGATCGTCCCTGTTTCCTGCGATGCACAGCAGATGACCATCAAAATCTATGTCGACGCCGACGCCTGTCCGGTGAAAGAGGAGGTCTACAAGGTCGCCAGCCGTTACGGCTTGCATAGCTTTGTGATCGCCAACAGCTATATGCAAATTCCCGCATCGCCTTTGATCACGCGGATCATCGTCGACGCCGGCGCGGATGTCGCCGATGACTGGATCGTCGCACATGTCGTCGCCGGCGATATTGTCGTCACCAGCGACATTCCGTTGGCGGCGCGCGTTCTGGCGAAAGAAGCGCATGCGTTTGCGCCCTATGGGCGGCCTTTCACGCCGGATTCAATCGGCATGGCGCTGGCGCAGCGATCGCTGATGGAGCATATCCGCTCGACCGGCGAAACAACCGGTGGGCCGCCGCCCTTTTCCCCGGCAAACCGGTCGCGCTTTCTGCAAATGCTGGATCAGACAATCGCGCGTGAAAAACGCAAGCGTTCTTTATAATTGCAAGCGCTCGGTACGGCGCTGCGACGGCGACAAATTACGCACTCATCCGCGACGAGAAAATTGGGACGCATGAAGCGGTTTTTCGATAGCTGTTTTACCGACGCTGAAAATGCTTGGTTCGTTGCGGTTGAAGCTGCGCACTTCTGTCATTGTTGAAAAAGCGAGCACAACGAAACTTGCCCATGTTATTAACGGCAACAGATTTTGTTTCACATTCTGCATGGCGCCCCTCACCACTCAATAGTGTCGTGAGGGAATTACACTGCAGTATGACCATAATGTCTATAGATTCAGTATTCTAAGTTTGCGCCATTTTGGAATATCGATCTCCCGAACAAGTCGTGAGGAGAAGAATCTTCTGTTTGGTCAAATCAATGATCGTGGGCGCAATAAGAAAGGCTCTGCCTGCGCCCAAAGCAGTCCGCGCGCTAAAATTCGCTGAGATCTGGCACGCGCTGAAAGGCGATTTTGCTGGTGCGTTGTTTGGCGGAGGACGCGGCTAGGCCAAATCCAATAGCGCCTTTTCCAAACTTGTCGTTCAGCACGTCAATGGCTTTGGTCAGCATTTCATTTTGCGGACGATCAAAAAGGTCGCCCTGATGGTCACGGGCCTGAACAAGGTCGGTCAGCGATACGCCAACACGAAGTGGTTTCTTTCTCGGCGCATTTTTCCAGATCTCAAGAAAGACGCGACTGAAGAGCAGATCATCCTGCGCTTCGGTGAAGGTTCGGTCGTCCGCCCAGTAACCTTCATCGCCCATCCATTTGATGTTGACGACAAGGCGGCGACAATAGAGGTTTTCCTGGCGCAAGCGGCGCGCTGCTTTGATCAAAAGCTCCTGCAGAACAAGCTTCGCCTTGTCCGGATAACGTTGCTCCGGCGCCAGGACATGTTCGTGACCAAGGCTGCGTTTCTGTCGGGGAGGGGAGGGTAAATCCTCCCCATGCAGCAAGGCGTGGAAGCGCTTGCCGACAACGCCGCCCCACACCCGCTCCAGCAAGCGCGCATCCGCTTTCCAAAGCTGCGGCATGGTTTCAATGCCTGCATCGTTCAGGCGCTTTGTCATATTGACGCCAACGTCGCAGATATCCTGTATCTTGAGATGCAGAATTTTCTGCGGCATATTTTCGGGCTCAAGAATTGTGAGGCCATCTGGTTTTTGCATGTCGGATGCAAGCTTGGCGAGCAGTTTATTGCTGGCGGCGCCGATAGATAGCGTCAAACATTCACCAACACGTTCACGCACCGCCTGTTTTATTTCGGCCGATAGATTGGTGATGGCCTCTGGCGTTTGTTGGGTGCGATCCAGAAGGCAGGCGACTTCATCAATTGACATGACATGTTCAATCGGAATGACGCTCTCAATCACATCCAGTATTTTATGATGGTATTCGACATAAAGCTTGGGGTGGGATTGAATAACCTTGAGTTCGGGACACAATTGTTTGGCTTCGCCGATATTGGTCCCTGTCTTGACGCCATAAATCTTCGCCTCGTGGCTGGCGGCGATGGCGCAGGTTGTATCCGACATGAGCGGGGCGACAGCGACGGGCCTGCCGCGCAAATCCGGATTTTCCTGCTGCTCGCAGGAAGCAAAATAGCTGTTTAGATCGGCGAAAAGCCAACGCAGTTGGGGAGGGGTCTTATTCCGGGAAGGTGTGATTGGCGCCATGTGGCTGATCAAAGGGCAAGAAGCTTACAAATGTTGACAGATGCGCGTCGGCGTTACCCGATATTAACAGATTCGCATCTCGCGCTGCTACAGCAGTCTCGGGTGTCGGTCGTCGGTTCGAGATGCTGTTGATTTATGTCTGTGATAAATAGCTTATACATGAAGAAGTATGATTGATTAGAACAGCGTCCGAGCAGGTTAGATGTCTGATCAGAAATTTAACATATATGGCGATGCTTATATCCCGACTACGGGCGCTCATGGCGCGAATATTTCGCAGCAACGCATGGATGCGCTCGACATTGAATGCCTTAAATATATTGATGATTTAAATCGAAGATATCCAGACGATCCTGTCCGCGTCGTTGATCTTGGCGGGGGTGCTGGCGAGCAAAGCAAAAAAATGGCCGATCATGGTGCTGAAGTGCTTTTGATTGATCTGGCTGATCAGAAAGGCCTCATCGACACAATCCAGCCGCTTCATGCAAAGGGCAAATTTGGTTTTGTGCAAAGCGATGTCAGATGTGTTCCTGAAAACCTGTGGCCCAATCCGATCGACTGCATTTATTCGCAACGCGCTTTGAACTATCTCACCTACTCTGACTGTCTTGATCTCCTCACCCGATTGCGTGGACGCTCCCGTCAGCGCACACGTCTGTTTCTCTCCATGGGTGGCGTCAATGCAGAATATGGCGCAGATTATTCGGCGCGATATGCGCCAATCGAGAGACGTTTTGGGCGACTATCTCCCGAGATGTCCGCCAAACACGGTATTCATGTCGAGATTTGTCTATACACCAAAGACGAGCTAAGCGCTCTTGTGCGCGCCGCCGGGTTTATTCCTGAACGCACATGGCTCTCAGCATTTGGGAGCCCGAAATTAATTGCAACTGTGTAATTTGAGTAGCGCCTGATAAAAAAAGAACCGCTGGCGCGCCAGCGGTTCAAGTCAGGGAGGAAACGCCCAAGGAGAGGGCGTGAATAGAATATGCTTAGTGTGATGGGCTGAATTGAGGCGAAAACCGCCACGCGGTTTGAAAGCGTCGATCTGTGGCAAATATGCAACAGTGATGATTCAGCTTGCTGTAATAATTTATTTATCAAGAATTTCCATGAGATAAATATTTTTACGCATAGAGCTG
>JALRFG010000136.1 GCA_023253795.1 Methylocystis sp. | reverse complement strand
TAAATATAACTATACTTTATATAATTGTATTTATTTGCTTAATTATCCATTTCAATTATATAATTAGAGCTTAAAATTGAAATATACATTACTTTATACACAGACAATTGATGGTCTATATTTTTATAAAATCAATATATATGATAATTATTGATATATGATTCAATATATAGAAGGAAAAATTGGGTGGCAGTTAAAAATGACTGATAAAAATATTTTATTTCAATAGCTTAAAATATATTTTACTCGCGGCTAGTTGTCGCATAGTATTAACAAATATCCATCCAAATCTTTCTCTGACAGGCCTTCAAACCGGGCTGGCGAGGCGCGCGCATGACAGGCGTCGCCTGACGCAGATGGAGGGAGAGACACATGATGGGATTATGGATCCGTCGCCACATGACGGCGGCAGCTTTTTCGTTTGGCGCTTTGCTGAGCCTCGGCTTTCTGCCAACCGGCGCGCAGGCGCATGGCGGCGTCAAACTCGAGCAGGACGAATGCGTCATGCAGATCGGCCCCAATACGCTGCACTTCATTGGTTATCAGCGTAGCGGCGAGGAGCAGGAGTTTTGTCAGGATATCGCCCAGACAGGGCCGACGGTGATTGCGCTCAGCGCCGTTTCTCCGGAGCTGCGCGATATGGCGATTGGCGTGCGCATCGTGAAGGACGTCGGCGCCGCGAATCAGAAAACCGATCTGGACGCCATCACCGTTGTGAACATGGAGCCGAAAGTCTACCGCAACGGCATTCTGACGCTTGAACACAACTTCAAGGACGCAGGTCATTACGTGGCGCTCGTCACGGTTCGCGACGATCTTGGCAATGAATGGTCGACGCGTTTTCCGTTCGGCGTCGGTCTCTACACCTTCTGGGGAATGCTTGAATACATTCTCTACGGCGTCGGCTTTGTGTCATTGCTCGGCGCAATGTGGCTGGCCTTGCGCGCCAAGGCGCATAAAGCGGCCCAGGAAGCGCATGCCGTAGCCTGATCGCGTTGATATTCCAGATTTGTAGACGGCCCGGCTCCTGCCGGGCCGTTTTGCTTGGCGCTTACTTTGGCGCTTGCTGACGCTTGCTTGGCGCTTCATCGTCGACGCCTGAGCGCTGACGTTTCAGCGCGAGGACCCTTTCGATTTGCGTGTTGCCCCGCGCCGCCGCCCGGCCTAGTTATCCTTGGGGATCGAGAAGCCCCCCTTCCCTGATCAGGAGAGAATAATGTCCTTCACACTGGAAGACCTGCCTTACGCGTATGACGCCCTGCAACCCTATCTGTCGCGCGAGTCGTTCGAATATCATCACGACAAGCATCACGCGACCTATGTGACGAACGCGAATAACCTCATCAAGGGCACCGAGTTCGAAGGCAAGCCGATTGAGGACGTGATCGTCGCCGCCTATGGCAAGAACACGCCGATCTTCAACAATGTCGCCCAGCACTACAACCATCACCATTACTGGAAGTGGATGAAGCCCAAGGGCGGCGGTCCGATCCCCGGCAAGATCGAAAAGCTGCTCGTCGACAGCTTCGGCTCGGTCGATAAATTCAAGGAAGACTTCCAGAAGGAAGGCCTTGCGCAGTTTGGCTCAGGCTGGGTGTGGCTCGAAGTGAAAGACGGCAAAGCCGCCATCCGCAAGACGCCGAATGCGGAAAACCCGCTCATTCATGGCGCCGCGCCGCTTCTCGTCGCCGACGTCTGGGAGCATTCTTATTACATCGACTATCGCAATCGCCGCGCCGACTATCTCAAGACCTTCCTCGATCACCTCGTGAACTGGGAACATGTCGAGGAAATGTACGACACCGCCATGTAAGGACGGCGTCCAGACGCACGAGCGTGGATTAGCAAATCGGGAGGCGCGCGCAGTTTCAGACGCGCCTCTCCATTTGGCCTAACGGCCTTTCGTCTCGACAAGAGACTTTAAATTCTTCAGCCCCTGCTCGAATTGTCCTCCCAGCTTGCGCTCCAGGCCGGAGAACAAATTCGCGCTCTTGCCCATGAAGTCGAGCCTGCCGGACGCTTGCCAGACGACTTCTGTGCCCTGCCCGACCGGCGTTAGATCAAACCGGAACTCGTCCGACATCTCGAACGGCCGCGTCAGCCGCCGCCGGATGATCACGCGGTCATCGGGACTGCACGTCAAAATCTTCATCGCGCCGCTTCCCTGACGCGGATCGCCCGTCCAGGAAAAAACCGCGCCGGCGCCAAGCGGCGGCCCCTCATGGCTGGGCTCAACGCCGGTGTCGAAACGGCTCAGCGGCGACCAGTTTTCCCATGCATGAAAATCGGTGAGATGGGGGTAAACCGCTTCCGGCGGCGCATCGACGATGATCGAACGCGCGACCCGAAACTTATCCGACCGCAAGGATATGTAAGACACGACGGCGCCCATGGCCGCGAGCATCAGCAACAAAAACATCGTCATTTGCGCAGCCTTTCAACGCCCGAAACGCCGGGCGATGCTCTTGGGCAAACTACCGCGCCTGATGGCGGGCGCAAGGACCTGCGTTAGACGAGACTGGCGCAGAACGCCTGAATCTTCTGGCACGCCTGCTCCAGCACCAGCGCCGACGCCGCGTAGGAAATTCTGAAATTCGGCCCTGTGCCGAAGGCGGAGCCCTGAACCACGGCGACGCCTTCCGCCTCCAGCAGCGCTGTGACGAAATCAGCGTCCGTCTCGATAACCTTGCCATCCCGCGTTTTGCGGCCAATGGCCTCGGCGCAGGACGGGAAAACATAGAACGCGCCTTCCGGCGTCGGGCATTTGAGATATTTCGCCTGATTCAGCATTGAGACGACAAGATCACGCCGTTCCTGAAACGCCTTGCGGAAGGCGGCGAGATGCTCCTGCGGTCCATTCAGCGCCTCAACCGCCGCCCATTGCGCGATTGAGCAGGCGCCTGACGTCTGCTGTCCCTGAAGCAGGTCCATGGCCTTGATCAGTGCGCTCGGACCAGCGGCGTAGCCAATACGCCAGCCGGTCATCGCATAGGCTTTGGAAACGCCGTTCATGGTCAAAGTGCGCTCCATCAGCGCCGGTTCAACCTGAGCGGGCGTGACGAATTTGAAGTCGCCATAGACGAGATGCTCGTAAATATCGTCGGTCAGCACATGCACCTGCGGATGACGCAGCAGCACGTCCGTCACCTTTTTCATCTCATCGAAGCTATAGGCGGCGCCCGAGGGATTGGACGGCGAGTTCAGAACCAGCCATTTGGTTTTCGGCGTAATCGCCCGCTCCAGCGCCTCTGGTTGAAGCTTGAAGCCGTCGGACATTTTTGTGTCGACGAAAACCGTCGTCCCGCCGCAGATGGCGACCATTTCCGGATAGCTAACCCAATAGGGGGCTGTGACGATGACCTCGTCGCCGGGATTGAGCGTCGCCAGAAAGGCATTGAAAAGAATGTGTTTTCCACCTGTGGCGACAATCGTGTCCGCCGCCTTGTAGTCGAGCCCGTTCTCACGCTTGAATTTCTTCGCCACGGCCTCGCGCAGCTCGGGAATGCCCAGCACCGGCGTGTAGCGGGTTTCGCCCCGATCGATCGCGGCCTTGGCGGCGGCGCGAATATGCTCCGGCGTATCGAAATCCGGTTCCCCAACGGACAGGCTGACAACCTCGCGTCCCTGCGCTTTGAGATCACGCGCCTTCTGGGTCACGGCGATCGTGGCGGAAGGTTTAACGCGCGACAGAGCGTTGGCGAGGAAGGTCATGGGTAAGCCTCCGGTCAGTGAATGGCGTCACGGCGGTCTTCGGGCAAGCCCCGACCGCTCAACAGGCGGCATTGGATGACATAATTCCCGAGCGCCGGAAAGTCATGTTTTTTGCATTGCACATAATAGCCGCAGCTGACGGCGGTCCCGCGGGCGGCGGCAATGTGGACATCAGACAGAAAGACCCCCGTAAGCGGAGCATCCGTCCGCGCTCTCCGGCTTGCGGCGCCGCAATAAAAGAACGCCCGATCATATTCGTTTCACCCGGTTTGACGGAAAATGGAACAGAGAGCGACGTTTTTTAAAAAAAATGAAAAAAACCGCATCTCGATTGCAACCTTTTCGCGAGTTCCTCGTTAGTGAGACATGAGCCCCGGCAGGAAACCGCCGGCGCAAATTATGGCGGCGACGCTCCGCATCACTGCGGAACACTGGAAGGAACAAGAAGATGTCGCTGGTTGACAAATATGACGACAAAATTGAACCGGTGTTCACCCGGACCTTTGATCGTGAGTCGGCCCGTCATCAGTTTCGCGTATCCATCCTTCTAATTGTCGCGATGGCCTTGTCGGCCTTTGTGCTCGGCTTCGCGATGCCGGTCAGCAGCCCGACCAAGACGACCGACGCGGTCGTCGACAACGCAGGTTTTGCCGGTCGCCTGGTCACCTTCGACCGCTAAGGCCACTTAAAATCTAAACAATCAGCGCGCCTTGTTTTGCTGAAGGCGTCAAAAAATAAAGCCACCCGGCAGGCGCCGGGTGGCTTTTAACATTTTCTGTTCCGGAATTTTAATGCGCTGGCGTCGCAGGCTGGGCGGCATCCTGATGATGATGCTCATGCATCGTATGGCCCTCGTGGCCGGCATGGCCTTCGTGGCCCTCATGACCATCCGCCTTCGGACCGGCGTTGTCCTTGCCATGCGCTTTTTCCCAGCGCTCCATCGCCTCGGCGTCATGCGCATGCTTGGCGTCGGGGGCGTCAATCGCTGCATCGATCACCACCTCACCCGCTTTTTCGAACACCAGAGTCATTTCGAGACCCCAGCCAACTTCGAGATGTTTCTTGATGTCGAGCAGACCAATGTAAGCGCCGCCCGGCGCAAGCGTCACTTTCTGCTTCGGCGCGATGGTCACCGGCGTTTCAGTCGACAGATTCTTGCCGTCGCCGAAAATCGCGGCCTTGCTGAATTTCTCCGATTTCACCGCAATCAGCTTGTCCGGCGCGTCGCCGTTATTTTCGATCACAGCATAGAATTGGGCCTTGTTGTCGCCATCCTGCGGCGCGCGCAGCCACGGGTGCTCCACCTTGAGCTTGCCGACCTCATATTCATGCGCAACGCCGACGCCAACCAGCATCGTCATCGCAGCGGCCGTGGCCAAAAGCGCGCCACGGGCAAGAAGCTCACGCCGCTTGATCATGTGTTACCTCCTGAAATTGGACAGGCGCCATCGCCAGTCACAAAACCATGAACGCTTTCTCGCTGATCACGTCAGTGAGAGTGCAGATTAATCTCGACCAGCGGCTCCTGCGCCATCATCGCCGCCTGAGATGTAAATTGCGTGCGTTTACCGTCATCCGGTGCAAAATGGCGGAAACGTGCGCGAATGTAGCCGGAGCGATCAATCAGGAAATGCGATTCATCGATTTGATCGGTGTACGGCTCATTGGGATAACGGTTCATCACGGAATAAGCGTGCTCAACCGCTTTGGGATGCAGCGCTTCCCTGCCCTTCGCCGCCTCGGGACAATCGCCGGTGAAGACCGTGACATGATTGACGCCGGCCGCTTTCGCTGCGTCCGCCGCAATTAGCAGGCTGTCAGCAAGCGCCTTGCCCGCCTCGCCGCTCGCCGTGCAACGCGCGAAGGACAGCAGCGTCGGCTTGCCGCGCAGCTTGAAGAAGCTGGTCGTTTCTTCTTTCGGATCAACAAGCGCGAAGTCCGGCGCGATCAGCCACTGGATCATGCCCGCAGGGCCGATGAAGCGCGAACGGTTCGTGCTCGATAAAACCAGCAGAT
>JALRFG010000135.1 GCA_023253795.1 Methylocystis sp. | reverse complement strand
CAAGCCATACTGCTAAACTGGCATTACATGTGCGGCTCTCGCCGCACAGCGCTGCGCATATTTATTTCAACGTACGCCAAATATTCCACAGAGCAAAAGCCATTATACAGAGCGCCCCAACCACAGGCGGTACGCGCGACGTTTCTAGCCAGTTGGCCCCGAGGTTCAGGAGATTATCTATCATCGTAGAGTTTCACAGCCGTCCTGCCCCGCCTGGGTCGTTGAGCATGTCTTAGACGCATCTCCTCTCCCCGCAAACCCCGAAGAACTCCCAGGCGCGGCTTTCTGTCCTGTCTTCGCTTTTAAGGGCTCCATGGCCCTGATACCCAAGCCACGCTAAACAGGCTGGACATTTTCATGCTGGCCTATAGGCCCTTCAAATGCAAAATCACAGGCGCTGATCTGGACGCGGGTCGACCGATCGTTCACTGCGCGCCGCAAGAACGTGATCGTGATATGAACAAGGCCATACTCTTCATAATCGTCGTCGCTGGCGCTTTGGCCGGCTGCGCGGTCAATTATCACGTCAGACCGGATGGCGGATGCAAAACGCCGGGCGTCTCGCCTTTCGCCTCGAATTGCCCGTCGTCTGAAGATATGAAGACTCACACGACATCCTCGGGGACAAGCAGATGAACCAGCACAAGCATAATGATCCGCATCATGATCCGAAGCGCGCCGCCTACAGGGGATTTGGCGCGATCCTGTTTTACTGCGGATTCGTGAGTGGCCTCCTTGCGGCTGGCGCACTGCTTTATGGCGAAATGACCAAAATGAACAAAAGCCTGTTTGAGGCCTTGGCCGGCGATAGCGCTGTAACGCTCTCGCTGATCTCCGCATTTATGGTGCCGCTGAGCCTGGGTTGGATTGCGCGCTATCTGATCTCGGGCCAGCGCTACTAAAGCTTCCCCGGTTTCAAAAAAAGCTTCAGGCGTCCGGGTGGGGGCTGGCGACCAAGCTCAGCCCGGCGCCGGGGAACAATCCTGATGAGAAGCGGGTAAAAGGCGTCAGCCCCTGACTGGCGCAGAGGTCAATCAACCACACGCGCACTTTTACCTGTTAGCGATGCAACTCGCTGAAATCATACACTTCCATGACGCAACGCTCCCTCGCCCGGCTGATACGCGGCAGGCGATAGAGAGATGCTATCAACGGAAAAGCCGATCGGCAATGGCGCCTTTTGCGCGAGGGGAGCCGACAGACCCCTGAATAAGCAAAACCGCCGGGATGGACGACCGGCGGTTTAGCGTTTTGCCTATAGGCGCCCTCTTAGCGGCGCAACTGGCTGAAGTCGTAAACTTCCATGACACCCTCCCCTTTTCAGCACCAATCCTCAATATGAAAACCGTAGCCGATATCGAAAGGTTTGGACGTGTGCGGACGCACAGGCTGTTGCCCTCAAGCGCTTCGCGATGGAAAATAGGCTCTAAGCATCTCTTTGCTGTCGGTGAAGCACTGTGAACTGCATCGTCAAAATATATCGGCCGGACGGCTCCTATCTGGCCGCGCCTTTCTTTATTCGACACGCCAGCGAGGCCGGCCGTTGTCTCGACAGCGCGTTGTTGCGCTTTACGGTCGAAAGCCCTGAAATTGCTCTCACGGATATCCGTGTTGAGATTACCTTCGAGTCCACCGCGCCATTTGGCGCCTGAGCTTATGGTTAAATCAAAATGAAAATTTGTCTTGGCACGCCGGCGACACGCTTGCGAACGCTCTATCGCGTCATCGCCGCAATGGCGGCTCTGATCGCCCTTATCGCTATTGGGCCTGAGATCTGGAGATGAAACCGAAGGATGGACGCAGCGTGTTTAATTCGTCGTCAAGCGGGAGACGCGCTTTTGGTCTGCTGCCATCAGTTTGACCAGCGCGCCGCATTTTTCTGAATTCTCAATGTTTTGTTCGGTGCAGATCTGATAGGCGTCTGTCGATTGGAAGACAGCGCTGCGGGCGAAGGCCAGATCATCGCCCTTTTTATCCCGCGCGCCGCTACAGGATGCCAAACCAAGACAAACAATGAGCAAAACCAGCCCGGACTTCATAAACGCACTCTAGACACGCGGATGACGCTTTTTCTGTCTAGAACGCCAGAGGTTAATGTTGGTTAAACCCGGTGGGGCTCTCTAGTCCCATAACGCTGGTTGGGACATCTACAGCAAAGACAGAAAACATTTCCAGGGAGGTTCTATGATCTGGGCTCAGGATTGGGTATTGGGCGCAGTCGCGGCCATTGTGCTGATATTTTTCCACGTCAGCGCTCTGTTTGGCATGTCGATCACCGTTTTTCACGAAACGGTCGCGCAGTTGCGGGCGCGCTCCTTGTTCATGTCCATTTTTGTATTTTCGATATTGGGCGCCGGCGCGGTCTTCTTGCATGCGCTGGAAGCTGCCGGTTGGGCGGCACTCTATTACTACATCGGCGCAGCCACTGATTATTCTGATGCGCTGTTACATTCCCTTGGCGCCTATTCGACCATGGGCGATCCGACGATCATTTTTGAGAAAAAATGGCGGCTCATCCTTCAAATTGAATCGCTCACCGCCGCCGTCACTCTGGGCCTAACCACCGCGTTCCTGTTCAGCGCGCTGAACAGGCTGCAAAACATCATCAGCCACGCAAACGCAAGAAACGATAAACTCCTGCGGCGGAGCGATGACTTCTAAAGGCCAGGCTTTATTCGAGCGCGTTTATCGACAAAAAACGCCGAAGCGCCGGGAGGCCGGCGCTTCGGACAATTACGGTTTTCGTAAGTGTTAGCGATAATCGCTGACGGCGCTCGCTACTTGTGCGCTGACAGAGACCGTGGCGTGCGCGTTCGGATGACTGACGCAGCGACTCTGCAATCGATGATAGGCGCCCCACAAACGACCCGCCTCAGCTTCGCCGTCCGTCTCCATCACCTTATAATAGAACATATTGACTTCTGTCGGTGAATATCGGGCGATCTCACTACAGCCAACCGTAAGGGTAGCCGCATGCGCAGACCCGCCGATAAATAGAGCCGACAATAATGTCGATAGCAGCAATCGTTTTTTCATCGTCCCCTCCATCATCAATAGTGTGAATTTCAATTCACGTCGCTTCTTTCGAAGCCATGAATGAACAGTAACGCAACGCTTTACTAGGCGATGTGCGTCATCACACCTGTGAGGAGATGGGAGAAAAAATCAGGATAATTGCGAGATTTTACGGCGTGCTGTCACGAGTCTCGGGCGTCAGCCGTTGCAGACGTTTCTCAAGCACAAATATGCGCAGCCGTTTGATCTCGTCTGCGCGCATGGCGTCAAGGTTATAAACATTTTGAATATCTTCGTTCTTTTTAAGCGTTTCCGGCAGAAGATAAATATTGGCTTTGACCTCTTTGGGGTCGATTGACTTAATGTCTGTAACCATCTTGCCGGCTGTTTTAACAATATTGCGCCACTGATCTCCGCATTTATCGAAGGAGGCTGCAGCGACGATATCGGCGTTTTCGCCGGGGATTTTGGAAAAAGCGTCCGCCGCCTGTTCGTCGCACATCTTGGCGGCGTCGGATAAGCGGGCGATATCGGCTTCTGGCGTGTTAACCACGGGCGCGGGCGCAGCGGCTTCCGGCGCCGCTTTTTCGACAGCCGGCGGCGCTGCTTTCGGCGCCGGATGGGCTTTGCCGCGACGCGCCTCGGCTTGGCTGGCGCAGCCGATCATGGCGACAGAGAGCGCTGCGATAAATTGCAGTTGTTTTTTCATGTCTCTCCCCTGCCGATGATCAAGGCGATGTGTCACGCATGCATAAAATGCTGCGTCTGTAAGGGAAGCATGAAGGAATATGCGGACACGGGCAAGTCAATCAAACGAGGCCGGCGCATGGTTAAGTTTGCGCTCCGGCTGCTAGTTTGTCGAAGCGGCGTCCGTCCCCTCGAACGGATCCATCGCCTTGGGGTTTTTCGTGGCTTTTTTCTCTGCGGCCAGCGCAGGAACCCCTCTTGCCCTGTTTTCGTTGACGGCTCTGGCGGCGTCCAGTTCCCGCCCGGCGGAATTGGCCGTGGCGCTGACGTTCGGCGGGGCCTCTGCCTGTGTTGGCTTCAGAGGCTCATAATCCAGCTCCCATTCCGGTCGGCGTGTTTTGGTGACAAACGCCGGCGCCTGCGGAACCTTATCATGCACGCCTGACTTTTCACCGATGTCGCCGATGATGCGTCCGGGCGACCAGACGTCCTGCGCCATCGCATCTGCGGCATATGAAAACAGGCCACAAATCATCAGCGTTTGGAGGCGCCATGCGCGAAGCGTCATCATTGATCCTCTGAATTACAAGCTTCGGATAATAAATGAGATTTCCTGACGGGCAATATGCCTCTCCGTCAGCCTCGACGAAGCGCCGTTCAGATCCACAATCGCCATCTAAGCGACTGATTTTGTGTTTTCAATCCCGTCCCGGGGTTTCCGCGGCAAGGAGGCGGGCGACAGATTGGCGCAAACTCAAATATCGCGGCCTTCCACATCAACCTTCAGACGATCCTCGGTTTTGCGAAGATCCTGATTCATGGGCTGCAGCGCCAGAGCCCGACGACTGGCTGATAGCGCCTGTTGTTTGTCGCCTGATCGCTCCGCAACAGCGCTGAGTATGGTCAGGGCGTCAAAACGGCGGGGCTCCAGACGCAAGGCGGTCTCCAGATCGACGCGGGCGCCGGCGTCATCCCCTGCGGCGGCGTTCACGCGCGCCCGACGCACGAAACCCTCCGCCCAGTTCGGGGCAAGCAAAACGACATAATCCAGCAAACCACGCGCTAGAGGCGATGCGCCGGCAGCTTCAGCGGACTGCGCGCGAGCGACCAGAAGATTGATTGTATCGGAATTGGCCTGCGACCATCGCTTCAGCAGCGCTTCAGCGATGTGACGGGATTCCATTTCATCCTGCGCGCGCGCCAGCCGATCCAGTAATGCGTCGTCTCCGTCATCGGCCGTCGAATGTTGCGCGGACATCGCGTTCGTCTGCGCCCAAACGGGGACGCAGAACGATGCGCATGAAAGCGACACAATGACGCCCGCCAGAAGTGTTCTACGCATGGCGCAAGCCTCAATCCGTGAAACAGTTTCAGGCGATATGCCTGATTAACCCCGCCTGTAATTTAAGGGATTTTTAACCAGGCTCCAAGATCGCATGGTGAAAATTCAGAGTCTGTTCAGGGTGAAGAGAGTGTTGTTGATCCGTTGTTCACGAATTCGTTCCAGAACAATACGCCAATTCTGACGATCAGCTTTCAGGCTGTTTGCAAGCGTGTGGAGGCAAAACATGATTGAGACTATTCGCCGTCTGGTGCAGCAAAACGGCAAATTGCACACGCCGGTCGATACGCTTTCGAATATGGATAACCTCTATGAGGCTGGACTGACGCCGTTCGCCGCCATCCGCGTTATGCTGGCGCTTGAAGAAGCTTTCGACGTCGAATTTCCCCCGGAACTTCTGCGTCGCCAGAATTTCTCGTCGATCGAGGCGATTGTCGAAACCCTCTCCCGGGCCACGCCGATCGCCAAACTGCGTCGCGCCGCCTGATCCGCCGCCTTTTCCTGTCGTTCATCTCCCCTATTTTTGCCGTCGCCGGCCCCATTCGGGCCGGCGCATGATTGCCCGCCGGCGCAGGCTGGTTTAGGCGTTAGCCCGAAGACGCGCGCCGCTGCGTGCGCCCCTTTTTCGGAGACCTCGCCATGCCGCCCTATCGTTCCCGCACCTCGACCCACGGCCGCAATATG
>JALRFG010000134.1 GCA_023253795.1 Methylocystis sp. | reverse complement strand
GGATTTCATGGATGGCGTCGGCGGCGGCGCAACGCTTGACACAAAACTTGCGATCATGCGCGACAGCCGTCTCGGCTCCTATGGCGCGCTGGCCTTGTGTCTGACGAGTCTGTTGCGGGTGTTCGCGCTCGCCGCGTTGGCGCAGACGAGCGCGCTTGCCGCGGCTTGTGCATTAATCTTCGCCGGCGCGACGTCGCGCAGTGCGGGCTTGCTGCCGATGAGCCTGTTGACGCCGGCGCGCGCCGATGGCGCTGGCGCTGCAGCGACGGCGCCGTCGCTGCATGTTCTCGGCGCGATGGCCGGCAAGACAATGCTGATTGCTTTTTTGCCTTTGTTGTCCGGCGTCAGTCCTTTTGCTCTCGCGCTCGCATTTTTGCTCGCCTATTCAGTGTGCGTTCTGGTTGCGCGCGTCGCGCAACAGCAGATTGGCGGCTATACCGGCGATGTGCTGGGCGCGGCGCAGCAGGCGGCGGAGATTATCATGTTGATGACGCTCTCAGCCGGCGATGGCGACGCTTTCGGATAATCGCGCCGTAGCGCGGTGAATCTCATCGATGGCGGCGCGTAATGTCATGGCGTTGGCGCCGGGCTTCACCGCTTCGAGCGCCAGATGGCGGCGAAACAGCCGCGCGCCCGGGCGGCCGGCGAATAATCCCAGCATATGTCTCGTGATGGATGAGAGTTTTTCGCCCTTGCTTAATTCTCGTTCAATATAGGGAATAAAGGCGTCGACGGCGTCAAAAGCGTTATCAAAAGTTGGCGGCGCGTTGAAGAGTTCCGGATCGACGCGCAGCAGCAATTCCGGATCGTGATAAGCGGCGCGACCGATCATCACGCCATCGACATGCGTGAGCTGTTCCTGCATCTGCGTCAGCGTCGTCAGTCCGCCATTGATGGCGATCGGCGTTTCCGGAAAAGCGCTCTTCAGGCGATGCACCAGCGCATAATCAAGCGGCGGCACATCGCGATTTTCTTTCGGCGACAGGCCCTGCAGCCACGCTTTGCGCGCATGAACGATCAATGTGTCGGCGCCCGCGTCGACGCATTGGCGCGCGAGGGTGAAGAGCGCCGCTTCCGGCTCCTGATCATCGACGCCGATCCGACATTTGACTGTCACCGGCAAAGCGACGGCGTCCTTCATCGCCTTGACGCAATCGGCGACCAGTGTCGGCCGCAGCATCAGGCAGGCGCCAAAGGCGCCGTTCTGCACGCGATCAGAAGGGCAGCCGACATTGAGATTAACTTCGCAATAGCCAAATTCCGCGACGATGCGCGCCGCCTGGGCGAGTTGCGCAGGATCGGAGCCGCCAAGCTGGAAGGCGACGGGCTGTTCAAAAGCATCGAAGCCCATGAGGCGGTCGCGGTCGCCGAAAATCACGGCGCCGGTCGTCAGCATCTCGGTATATAGCCGCGCATGGCGGGACAGGAGACGGTGGAAGTAACGGCAATGCCGGTCCGTCCAATCCATCATGGGCGCGACAGAGAATCTAATATCCTGTTTATCAAGGGCTTTCATTTGGCGTCGGTCGTCGGCGTCGCGTCATGCGCATGGTGAACCCCGCTTCGATACGACACTTCGCATGACTTATCGAGTATTCGGGCGCAGCAGGCGGAGATGCGGCGAGACCGGCGTTACGAGGGCTCCGTTTCGCCGGCGTTGACCCTGGCGATCAGTGTCCGGCTCGGCGTGAATTTGATCGATCGTCGCGGCGCGATAATCGCATCGGCCAATGTTCTGGGATTGCGCCCCGGCCGCTGCCGTTTGTGCTGAACCTTGAATTTGCCAAAACCTCTCAGTCGGACATCCTCGTTTCGCGTAAAACTCGAAATAATTTCTTCAAACACCTCATCGAGAATACGCTTGGCGCTTTCCCGTGAAAGTTCGGGCACCGTTTTGTAAATCGCCTCTCGCAACTCCTCGCGGGTGAGGCCGGATTTTGTATGAATCTGGTAAGGCCCGGGTGCTTTCATGTTTCACTTGTTCCATGCGCTTGAGCGCAAATTCCGCAGCTGACGCTTTTAGGCTGCGACGGGGCTGCGTTCGCCGCCCGCGTCGCTGCGCTTTGTCGCGCCGTTTCGTCGTTGATCAGGTGATGCGCGCCCACATTGGCTTCGGACACATGAGCCAATGTGGGCGCAGCATGCGATGGCGGGGTTCTTGCCGGTCGCATGCTATCCCTGTCACGCAGGTGATTTTTTGAAGGCCAGCGACAGGCGCTGGCCGTCCGAGACTTGGCGGCTTAGGGCGTCTGATGCGTCAGACGATCGGTTGGGCCGCTATGCGGGCGTGATGCGCGTTCAACGCCTCTCGGCATTCATTCATCGAATGATGTGCGCAGTAGTCGCGCGAACGGATCCGCAGCGTTATGCGAAGCTGGCGGGCGGCGCTCGGGGCGATTGTGGTGATTGCCCCGGATCAGGCGGCGAAAATTCAATTATTTTTGCAAGAAATGCGGAAAGACGGATGGCGGGAAATTCGACAAATAGCGCCGCGCGAACCGCCGTGAGCGGCGTGACGACGCTCTGGTGAAGAAAACAGCAATCCCCGTGTGCGTGACGACCATGCGGCGCATGGTTTTGTGTGGTGTCGCCGGATGCAGAAGCTGACGCGCAGATGGCGCCGGTCTGGAGGCCATCCGCAGCGGCGGTAAGAGAAAGCGCGCTCGATGGCGCGCTTGCAAGAACCAGGCTGATCGCAAAAGCAAGCACGACGCTGGCGGCTAGCCCGCGCGTGTAAAGCTTTTTGAGCCAGCGATCGAAACCCGTCACGAACATCTCCGAGAATTCCGTTCATCATCGTTTTTGATGCGCGCAACGTCAACTTGGTTTTGAATATATTACGCTTTCCCGGTTATGCGTCGAATTGTCACACAGGGATTATCGTATGATTCAAAAGATCGTACGGCCGGCGCAGGGCAAGCTGGAATTCTTCCAGTGGGCGACGGACGCGCCGTCCGGAAACCGGCTTCATTTTTGTATAGAAGCTACGATGTCGATCATAAAAAAAGGGAGACATCGACGATGAACAGACGCGATCTTATCTCGACCGCCGGCGCAGCTTCGGCGGCTCTGCTTGCTGGCGCCATGACGGCGCGCGCCGAAGATGAACATGCCCATCATGCTGGCGCTGACCATGCGCATCATCACCCGGCCAAATACAAAGCCTTGACCGACGCCGCGGCCAAATGCGCGCTGGATGGCGAAAACAACATGCGCCATTGTCTTGAGATGGTCGCCATGAATGACACAAGCATGGCGCAATGTCTGAAGCTGACGCATGACACCATCGCCGCCTGCCGCGCGCTGGAATCGCTCTCGGCGGTCAATTCGCCCTTCACGCCGGCTATCGCCAAGGTCGTTGAGCAGATTTGCTCGGCCTGCAAGAAGGAATGCGACAAGTTTCTTCAGTATGAAGAATGCAAGGCGATGGCGGAAGCCTGCAAGACTTGCGCGGAGGAATGCCGCAAGGTCTAAGCGCGCATTCATCCATCATGGTCTGGCGTCGCTGTCGACGTCAGGCCATGTCGTGATCATTTGATGTTTATATTTTTAAGACTTCTCGCGCCCTCAGTTTGCGTGGCGCCCATCAAAGCTCACATGCCGTCTCTTCGGACCCACGCCAACGCGCAGCGTCATACAGGCTTTCATTGATCTCTAGCCGGCTTGTCATGCGCCAAAAGCTGCCGTACGACCGATGGTCGCGGAGGGCGATATCACCGCCGGGCGGGAGCAGGGCATGACGCCGAACGAAAAGATCGAGGCCTATTTGCGCGCTGAGGCGGCGCGCGAAGAGCGCGTCATCGATCCGCGGCTGAAATTTCTGGAGACCAGAGCGCAGGAGTTTTACTGGACCCTGACGCGACTTCTGGGATTCTCGCGTCTGCACGACGGTCAATGGCGCACGCCGTCATCGGAGGATGCCGAAAAATTATGCGAGACGCTTTCGGGAGATATCCCGAAACCGCCGGCGCAGGGGCGATTGCTGATCGATATGACGGCGACGCATCGTTATGCCCATCAGACCGGCGTTCAACGCGTGGTGCGGGAAATCGCCCGCAACTGCGTAGAGGCGGGACTTGGCCTGCCGTTTTATATCGAAGACGGGCGTCTCTACGGACATTACCGTCACGCCAATCTGCCGAAAGACATTCAGATTGAGTCTGGCGACCGGATTTTTCTGCTCGACTCAGGCTGGGGCTTCTGGCGCGAATATCCGCCGTTGATCGCCGCAGCGCATGAGGCGGGCGCGGAAGTTATTGGCGCGCTTTATGATCTGATCCCGCTCAATCATCCCGCCGCCGTGGAGCGCGCCAATGGCGAAGCCTTCGCGCCCTGGTTCGAACATGTGTTGTTGAATTGCGATGCGATCGCCTGCATCTCGCACGCGGTGGCTGATGAGTTCGTCGATTGGTTGCGCGCCCATGACCGCACGCCGCCGGCGCAGATGCGGCTGGGCTGGTTTCCGCTCGGCGCCGACTTTCGCGCGCCGACGGCTCTCGCGCCATCGCGACAGGCGCAAGCGCTCGTCGCGGATCAAACGCCGTTCTTTCTCAGCGTCGGGACGATTGAGCCGCGCAAAGCCTATCCGGTGGCGCTGGCGGCGTTTGAAAAACTCTGGGCTGAAGGATGCGACGCGCGCTATGTGATCGTTGGTCGACCGGGATGGAAAACTGGCGTCTTGCAAAAAAACATCCGTCGTCATGCTGAATATGGCCGTCGGCTGTTCTGGTTCGCCGACGCCGGCGACGCTGATTTACGTCTGCTCTATGGTCATGCGCAGGCGCTGGTTTTTCCTTCTTTCGTTGAAGGATTCGGGATGCCTTTGGTGGAGGCGGCGCATTATGGCGTTGCGACGATCGCCAGCGATATCCCTGTGTTTCGTGAGATCGGCGGCGACAATGTCCGCTACTTCTCTCTTCTCGACTCTGACGATCTCGCGCGCGCTGTGTGGGAAACGCTGGCGGCGCCCGTGCGGCCGGCCCCGCCAGAAACCATCGGCTGGCGCGCCGCCGCGACAACGGTCGCGCAGATGATCATGAACGCCGCCTATCAGGTCGATGCGGCGCAGTTGCGCAAGCGGCTCTGAAACAAAAACGCCCGCATGTCTCCACGCGGGCGTTTTGATTAAAAGGCCTCTTACTTAAACGTCGAAGCCGCCGTCGCCGCCGCCAAAGCCGCTGTCGTCATAGCCGGCGTCGGAACTATAGCCGTCGTCGTCATAACCGCCGGTTTCATAGCCGGCGTCGCGGGCGTGGTCGTGACCGCCGGCGCCACCCGGCTCGTCGCCGTAGTAATTGTTGATGATCGTCGTCTCGCTCGCCGGCGTATAGCCGGAAGCGATGCCGAGATTGGACATGCCGCCCATGCCGCCATGCGCGAACAGGCCATGGATGCTATCGGCCAGCAGCACGCCGCCGGCGACGCCGGCCGCAGTGCCCAGCGCGCCGCGCAGGAAGCCGCCGCCCATCGGTTCAGGCATGTAAGCCGGGTTATGGCCGGGATATTGCGGCGGTGGCGCGTAGCCCGGCTGGGGGCCCCAAGGGCCGTTCGGCTGAGCGGCCGGTTGCGGACGTCGCGCGCCGCCCAGAAAGCCGCCAAGGAAACCGCCGGAGCCTTTCGACTCAAGCGTCTTCACCTGCGCCTCAAGCTCCTGAATGCGCGCATTGGCGCCTTCCAGCGCCTGTTCCTGCACGATCACGGTCTGCGCCAGCAGATAGGGCGCGGCCGGCTGGGCCTTGACCTGATCGGCGATGAAATCTTCCGCCTCCTTGTCGCGTGGGGCTGCCGCCGCGCTTTTG